>JACQFP010000054.1 GCA_016200005.1 Verrucomicrobiota bacterium
CATTCGGATTGGCGGCAACGGCATAGGCCGATTGGAATCGGAAATGTTCTCCGATGCCGCTGGGAACAACCACAATGTGATTGTCTCCGGACGAACGATAAATGACGGAGTGTTCCATCATGTGGCCTACGTGCGCAAGGGTGTCAATCTGGCGTTCTATATCGACGGTGTGCTGGATGTGTCCGCCAACTCAGTGGGGGTCACGCGGATCAACAACGCGGCGAATCTGGTGGCGGGCCGAAGTGTTTGTGTGGGGAGTGACGGCACGTCGCCGTTCACCGGCCAGATGGATGAGATTTCAATTTACAACCGGGCGCTGACGCTGGCTGAAATCCAATCGATTTACAATGCGGCCAGCGCGGGCAAATGTCCCACGCCGTCGGTGAATCATGCACCGGTCGCCAACTCGCAATCCATCTCGCTCAACGAAGACACGCCGAAGGCCATCACACTGGCGGCATCCGACGCGGACGGCGACCCGTTGACTTACACCACAACACCGCCGGCGCATGGCACGTTGAGCGGCACAGCGCCGAACCTTACCTACACGCCCCATACGAATTACTTTGGGCCGGACAGTTTCACGTTCAAGGTGAACGACGGGCACGTGGATTCAGGAGAAGCGACGGTCAGCCTCAAAGTCAATCCGGTGAATGACGCGCCGGTGGCCAGGGCCACGATCTCACCCTTGGCGCAATTCCCCGGACTGACGAACCTCGTCGTGATTTCGCTGAACAACTCAAACGCGACGGTCGTTCTCGATGGGTCACTCTCCAGCGATGCGGAGCATGACCCGCTGCAATACTCGTGGTCGGAGGGCACGAACGTGATCGCGACTGGTGTTCTAGCCACGAACGTTTTGGACGTTGGAACGCACGTAATCACCCTGGCTGTCAGCGACGGGACGGATATTGGCGTGGACACCGTAACCGTTGAGGTAATCACGCCAGCACAGGCAGTGGGGATATTGATCTCGATGGTGGATGACGGCACGCTACCGCGAAAGAACCAGAGGCCGCTGGTCACGACGTTGAAGGCCGCGGCGGCGTCCTTCGAGGACGGACGACTGCAACCGGGCATCAATCAACTCGCCGTATTCCAAAATAAAGTGCGCGCCCAGGTGGCGCCGCTGGATCAGACGCTGGCGGACAGCCTGATCAACGCGGCGCAGGTGATTATCGATACTTTAAGCGGCCCGTGATAGAGCGGAGTTCGCGGCTATGACAATCGTCTTCACCATGAGGCAACATGTGTAGAATCAGTTTTTTCGAGCGGTCAAGTTGATTTGTGATGATCAAGCTGATCGGTAATGGCACTGTTGCCTTGTTGCTCTGCTCGCGGGTTTTATTGCCGGATGCGTTCGCGGTGCCGCCGCCGAATGACATTTGTACCGGCGCTGAAGTCATTCCCACGGCCGGCCCTTTTCCCTATTACTCCGCCATCGTCGATATTACCGACGCCACCACTGCCAACGATCCGCCCGCGCTCCCTTCTTCGTGCACGCTAAACGGAGTCACCCGCAGTGTTTGGTATGCCTTCACTCCACCCGCAACCCGGCTCTACACGCTTTCGGTCAGTGAAGATACCGCCACAACCGTGAGTGATACCGTGATGGCCATTTACACCTCAACCGGAGGATGTAACGGCCCGTTCACAAGGATCGCCTGCGACGATGACGTGGGCTATCTCCAGACGGCGATTTCGCTGTCGCTTTCTTCGAGCACGACTTACTACATTGTGGTTTGGGAAAGTTCGACCTCCAATCCGTTCGGTGGCACCGCGGTCCAACTGCGCGTCTCTCAACCCGTCGTTCCCACCAACGACACGTGTGAGGGTGCGGAAGTGATCCCGGCCGCCGGACCGTTTCCCCATTTGACCGCGGTTGCGGACACGACGCTGGCGACGACGACGAGTGACCCGACCGCTCCAACCTGCCAATCCCAATTCACGCGCAGCATCTGGTACCGGTTTACACCGGATGCCGCCGGCGCTTACGAATTCTCGCTCTGCACCAACACGGCAACGACGGTGTACGACACATTGATCGGGATTTACACTTCTTCGGGAGCTTGCGTCGGGCCGTTCACGCGCGTGGCTTGCAACGACAATGGGGCGACCTGCGGAGGGAACAACGCCGATCTGAACTTTCGTTCCGTTCTAACACTCTCGCTCACGAGTGGCGTCGGCTATTACGTCGTGGTTTGGGAGACGGGCACCGATCCCTACATTCCAGGCGAGACCTCAATCCAGCTTCTGGTTTCCCAACTCAGGCCTCAATTTACTTCCCACGTAAGATTACCTGACGGCAGCTTCCAACTTCAGTTTACCGGGGCTCCCGGCCAGAGCTACACGATCCAAGCCTCCACCAACCTCACCGCCTGGCCTGATCTTGGAGCCGCAACGAACCTGGGCAACGGACTGTTTGCATTTACGGACACCAACGCCAATAATTTCTCCGCCCGGTTTTATCGTGTGGTTTTGGTCGGCAATTAACCTGGCCGCCGCCCATGCCGTGCCTGGCAATCAAGTGGGAATCCTCCTCGGCCAAGCGTAAAGTCCAATGGTGACTCGCCACCCCTTGGACGAGTGATAAAACCCTTGACCACAATAAGTTTTTGAGCGCAGCGACGACATTTTCTGATTGCAAACCATGATCGGACGTGCTATTTGTTCGAGCAAAGATAGGGCGCGGTTTTGAGAGGAATTGGGAGCGGGATTCGCTCTTTAATGACCTTCAGCGAGACGAAAAAGCTTGTATCAAAAACCCGGAGTTGGATCGGAGCGGTCATGGATTTTAATCTTAAAATGGCACCAGAGCAGCCCGTGACGTCACCGCATGCGACCACGCCGCGGACACGTCGCACACCAAAAACGGCTGGATTTCCATTCAAGCAAACAATCGTCCAACTCGGCTTTTTTGCGGTATTATCCACGGCAAGTTATTTTCTGTTCAGTCACTTTTTGATGGAATCAGTGCAAGTGACCGGAGTCAGCATGGTGCCAACCCTCCACGACGGCGATCAGTACATGCTAAACCGGTGGGCATATTTCTTTCGCCCTCCGCAACGCGGCGACGTAGTCGTGATCAAGGATCCGGAAGACAATGGTTTTGCCGTCAAACGGATCATTGCCACCTCGGGCGAAGCCATCCTTTTCAAGGACGGCAACGTCTATGTGAATAACGAGAAGCTGGTGGAGCCTTATCTCTTTGCCGGAACGACAACTTCGACCTTCTCCCACCCGAACGAGCAGTTAATCCTATTTGGGAACAACCGTTATTTTGTTCTGGGGGATAATCGTTGGAACAGCGCCGACAGCCGGTTTTACGGGCCGGTGCCGCGCAAGAACATTTTAGGACTGCTCCCATTGCAGTAGCGCTTCCCTGCGCAGCGGCGCGCCCGCGGTGGCGGTTTTCCAAGTTCAATCTTCCGGCCGCTCGCCACTCGGCGCCATCTTCACCAACTTGGGATCAAACTGGCCCAGCACTGTCACCAAATCGCCTTGTGCCGCCATGACCTCGCGGATGTTCTTGTAAGCCATGGGGACTTCGTCGAGACCTGCGGAGATCAGCGTCACTCCCCGCTCTCGGAGGAAACGGTTCACGTCCTTCCAGTTGAATTTCTCCTTCGCCGCCTTGCGGCTCATCGCGCGACCCGCCCCGTGCGACGCGGAGTTCAGCGATGCCGGGTTGCCTTTGCCGCTCACGACGAATCCGGGCGACGCCATTGAACCTGGAATTATCCCCAATACACCTGCGCCAGCCGGCGTCGCGCCTTTGCGATGCACGATGACTTCCTGCTCGACCCCGTCAATGAGGTGGTGCTCCTTCCACGCGAAGTTGTGATGGTTCTCCAGATCGAGCAGCACTTGTGCACCCAGATTTGCCGCGATGTGTTTGTGAATCAGCGCGTGGTTCGCCGCGGCGTATCGGCCCATCAGTTCCATCGCGTTCCAGTATTCCTGACCTGCCTCTGAATCGAGCGGCAGCCACGCCAGCCGGAGCAACTCGCTGGGTAGCGCAGACCGACACCGGCCGAAGGCGATCTTGCTGTAATGATCGCACACCGCCGCACCCGTGCCGCGACTGCCGCTGTGCGACAACAACGCCAGATAGGTTCCCGGTTCAAGGTTTTGAATCTTTCCGTGTGCCGTGAACAAACCAAACTCGACGAAATGATTTCCGCTGCCGCTGGTGCCGAGTTGCGACCATGCGCGGTCCTTGTTTTGTTGCGTAATCGGGCTGACTGACCAATCCGCGTCCAGCACGTCATGCGTGCGGCGTTGCTTGAAATTCGCGCCGATGCCGAAACGTGTCTCCGTCTCGAGGGCGCGCGTCAGCCGGTCTTGGTTGCGCTCCAGATCGCGTACCGGCATGTCCAGGACCGTCATCTTCATCCGGCAGGCGATGTCCACGCCGACGGCGTAGGGAATCACGGCGTTGGCCGTGGCCAGCACGCCGCCGATGGGCAGGCCGTAGCCCACGTGCGCGTCCGGCATGAGCGCACCCGCCACCGCCACCGGCAACAGACACGCCTTCTCCATCTGCATCACGGCGTCGTGTTCCAGACCTTCGCCCCATTGCCGATACTTCACCCCGACTCCGAGTCGGGATGGTGGTGGTGCCAGGAGCAACGCCTTGGCAAACTGCCCACGCAACGGATCGTCCACGAACGCCGATGGATTGCGAACAATGGCCTCCACCTCCTCGCGCAAGCGCGACTTGTCGCCGCCGCCGAGGATGAAACTGGCCGTAAAATCCGTCGCCCGTCGTGTCGCTTCACCCAGCGGCACGCCGAGACGGAGAAAATCTTTGGTGTTCATTGCCCATCCAATCTACAACTCGCAGTTGGGAAGAGCGAGCGTGCGTGCAAGCCAAAATGAAGAGCACCGCGAGCACCGCAACCCGCTGGACGCGGCAGCGCCCGCAGACTCGACGGCAGCATCGGCTCGTGATCGGCCGGAGCGGACCCACGATTCATCGGAGTGGCATACGTGGTCTTCATTCGAAATAACAAATCCGCCTGCCTTTCGAAGGCAGGGTTGAAAAATATCCGAGTCGTTGAGCTGACACTCATTCTTCGGGAACTTTGCCTTGACAGTTTTTCGCGGGGAGGTTGTCATTCGCCGCATTGCCGTGGCCGTTGTTCCTCTGCGTAGGTAGGCGTGTAGTTCTTGACTGCCGGAAACGATGAGCAAGCGAAAAGTCAACGTAGCGATTATCGGCTTGGGGTTCGGAGCCGAATTCATTCCCATCTACCAACGCCACGCGCATGCCAACCTCTACGCCATCTGCCAGCGCACGAAGAAAAAGCTGGACGCCATCGGCGACGCCTTTGGCATTGAGACCCGCTACACCGACTTCAATGAGTTGATCAAAGACCCGAACATCGACGCCGTCCACATCAACTCGCCCATCCCCGATCACGGCTGGCAATCCATCGCCGCGCTCAAGGCCGGCAAACACGTCGCCTGCACCGTGCCGATGGCCACGAGCATCGCGGACTGCAAGAAGATCGTGGACCTCGTCAGGCAGACCAAAAAGAAATACATGATGATGGAGACGGTCGTTTATGCGCGTGAGTTTCTCTACATCAAGCAGCTTTACGACCGGGGCGAGTTGGGCAAAATCCAGTTCCTCCAGGCGAGCCATCAGCAGGACATGGACGGCTGGCCTAACTACTGGCCCGGTCTGCCGCCGATGTGGTACGCCACTCACTGCGTTGGCCCAATGCTCGGTCTGACCAAAGCGACGGCGGAATATGTTTCGTGCTTTGGTTCGGGCACCATCCGCAAAGAACTGGTCAAGAAATATGGTTCGCCGTTCGCGGTGGAGACAGCGCACATCAAGTTCAAGAATTCCGACCTCAGCGCGCGCATCGTTCGCTCCCTCTTCGACACAGCCCGCCAGTATCGCGAAAGTATCGACGTTTATGGCTCGAAGAAATCCTTTGAGTGGACGCTCATCGAACACGAACCGCACGTGTTGCACACAGCAAAATTGCCGGAGCAAAAGATTCCGAAGAAGATCAAAGTGCCTGACTACGCGCATCTTTTGCCGAAGGGGATTCGTCCATTCACCACCAAAGGTGTCTATGACCTCGGCAAGAAAACGCACCTGAGCTTCGTTCAAGGCGCGGGCCACGGCGGTTCGCATCCACACCTGGCGCATGAGTTCATCATGTCGCTGATTGAGAAACGCGAGCCATTCCCGAATGCAAAGCAATCCGCCAACTGGACGTGCGTCGGTCTGTGTGCGCACCAATCCGCGCTCAAAGGCGGCGCGATTGTCAGACTCCCGACATTCACCCACTAACCAACAATCGCATGAGTGGCACAACCAAAATTGACCGGCACGCGGAATACAACAAACCGAAACTGTTTCTTCTCAGCGTCATCGCGCTGGCGACCGCGGGCATCGGCTTCAGCATCCGCGGCGACATCGGCGGCGCGTTGCAGTCGCACTTTTTTGATCCGGTCGATAAACTCCATTCCGCCGAGATGACCGCGAGCGTGTTGGGGATTGTGTTCATGGGATTTGCCGTGGCCATCGCGGTGGGCAGTCCGTTGCTGGACTATTTCGGCATGGGGCGGATGCTTGGCCTGTCGAGTTTCCTTTTCATCGTGGGCAACCTGGTCGCGATCTTTGCCGATCATATCAACATCGGCCTGCCGATTTTCTGGGTGGTCTGGCTCGGAATGTTGCTGGTCGGTGTCGGCCAAGGGTTGGTGGAAACGGTGATCAACCCACTGGCGGCGACGCTATACCCCGACGACAAAACCCATAAACTAAACGTGCTCCACGCCTGGTGGCCCGGCGGCATAATCATCGGC
This sequence comes from Verrucomicrobiota bacterium, assembly GCA_016200005.1. Classification (NCBI taxonomy): domain Bacteria; kingdom Pseudomonadati; phylum Verrucomicrobiota; species Verrucomicrobiota bacterium. The sequence continues at coordinate 6,832 of JACQFP010000054.1, forward strand.
GGGCTGATCAGTCTGGGGCTGGGATATCTCGGCGCAGGCTGGCAGATCAAACTGGCGGTTGTTTTGTTGCCAGCAGTGGCTTACGGCGCGATGACTCTCGGCGCCAAGTTTCCTCCCACGGAGCGGGTGGCCGCCGGCGTTTCCGCCAGTCAAATGTTCAAAGAACTGGCGCGACCATTGTTCATTATTTTGTGGCTGTCGATGTTTCTGACCGCCGCTTCTGAACTTGCGCCCGGCCAGTGGGTGGACATCGCATTGACGCGCACCGTCGGCATGAAAGGCATCATCCTCCTCGTTTACGTCAGCGGTTTGATGTTCGTCATGCGGCATTTCGCCGGGACATTCGCGCACAAACTTTCGCCTATCGGCCTGTTGTGGGTATCGTGCTTTCTGGCCTCGGCTGGATTGCTTTTGTTGAGCGTGGCGAACTCCCCCATCACTGGATTGCTGGCGGCGACCGTTTGGGGTGTCGGCGTCTGTTATATGTGGCCGACAATGTTGGCTTCGGCTTCGGAACGCTTTCCGCGCGGCGGCGCGCTGCTGCTTGGTTTGATGGGCACGGCGGGAACGATGTCGATCAAGTTTGTCTTGCCCTGGATGGGGAGCATTTTTGACAAGACCAAGATCCAGGTTGCCGGCGGGGAGGAAGCGTTCAAGGCGTTGTCGGGCGACAAACTCAACGAAGTGCTCGGCGCCGCCGCTCAACAATCATTTCGCAGCGTGGCAATTCTGCCGGCGATTTTGCTGGTCGTGTTCGGTGCCATCTGGCTCTACGACCGGTCGCGCGGCGGCTATAAAGCGGAACAGATTGTTCCGAGCGACGTCGGCGTCGCTCCTGTCAGCAAGTGAAACTGTTCACATCAGACCGGCAAACCAAACCGATAAAATAAAACTATGAGCAACATTCAAGTCAGCAACGGAGCGATCGCGCCAAATGCCAAACGGCTCTTGTGGGCGGGCTTCATGGCCATTCTCGCGGCGGGTGTCGGCTTTTCCATCCGCGGCGGCATTCTTGCCAACTGGGGCAGGGAATTTGGTTTCACGGGCACGGAACTGGGAGACATCAGTGGCGCCTCCTTTACCAGCTTTTGTTTTGGGATCATCATTGGCGGTGTCATCGCCGATAAGATCGGCTATGGCAAACTGGTGGTCGCCGCCTTCGCCTTGCACGCGCTGTCCGCTTTTGTGACCTTCGCGCCGACTGCTGCAATGCCGAAGGAAACGGTTTACAAGCTGCTCTATTCCGGCATGTTTCTTTTCGGCGTGGCCAACGGCACCCTCGAAGCCGTGGCTAATCCGCTGGTGGCTTCGCTTTTCCCGCATAACCGCACGCATTTTCTCAACATTCTCCATGCGAGCTGGCCAGCCGGGCTGGTGCTGGGTTCGTTTGCGGGTTGGTTGTTCGGCGACGGCATGCACTGGGGTTGGAAGGCGCAACTGGCGTTGTTCCTCATCCCCACCGCGGCTTACGGTCTGATGTTTTTCGGCCAGAAGTTTCCAAAGTCGGAAGCCTCTGAAAAGGGAGTCAGTCTCGGCGACATGTTCAAAGACGTGGGGATTCTGGGCGCCTTGGTCATTTGCTTCCTGCTGGCACTATTCTTCAGCGGCCCGCTGGGCCTGCCCAAGGCAGCCGCCTACGGACTTTCCGGCGTACTTCTGCTGGCGGTCGCGGTGATCACGAGGTTTTCCATTGGCGCATGGCTGTTGTTCGTCCTCTTCGTCACGCATGCGCTGATCGGCGCGGTTGAACTGGGAACGGATGGCTGGATTCAGAACATCACCGGCAATATCCTGACCACCGGCCAGGGCAAACTGCTGTTCGTTTACACTTCCATGTTGATGTTTCTGCTCCGGTTCTGCGCCAATTTCATCGAAAAGAGATTGGGTCTGTCGCCCGTTGGCATCCTGCTGGTCTGCGCCACGCTGGCGTGCGTCGGCCTCAACCTGGTGAGCGGCATCACCACGTTCATCGGCGCGATGCTGGCGCTCTCAGTTTACGCCCTGGGCAAAACTTTTTTCTGGCCGACGATGCTCGCCGTGGCCAGCGACCGCTTTCCTCGCACGGGCGCCATCGCGATCTCGATCATGGGCGGCATCGGCATGATGTCGGCGGGGTTGGTTGGCTCTGCGGGCCTGGGTTACGCGAAGGACCGTTTCGCCAGCGAATCGCTGCAGCAATCGAGTCCGTCCGTTTATGCTGAATACAAGGTGGAGAAACCGAAAGGCTGGCTATTCTTCAGTGACGTGCAGGCCATTGACGGCAAGAAACTCGGCGAGGTGCAATCCAATCTGGGGAAGGCCCGCGAAGAACTGGAGAAGTCCGGAAACAAGGATCCGCAGGCCGCGCTCGACAAACTTTCAGCACCAGAAAAAGCTGTGTACGAGGCCAGCATCGCCGGTGACCGCAAAACGCTGAAAGCCGATTCCTTCATCCCGGCCACGATGGCTGCGATCTATCTACTGTTGCTGCTCTACTTCAAAGCCATTGGCGGCTACAAGGTCGTGCATCTCGCAGGAACGAGTGCTTCCCCCAAATCCGACTGAACGGTCATTGAATTACCAAAGGGGCGGTTCGCAAGAACCGCCCCTTCCCGCTTTTGTGAGAAAAGGATTTCGTGAGGGCGCTCGCGAACGCTGAATCATTCGTCCCCTGCTCCAGCATCGTCTTTTCTGCCCCACCGGCGTTGGTTGCGTTCCGGCAGTGACGTGTCCACTTTGGCGTAATAAGTCTCTTCGCCGAATCGTTCGTCTGCGGCCTGCTGCAATTGCGGCGACGGCGTCACGGAAAACTTCTCGTGCGTTTCGATGAAGATGATTTCGCCGCCGGGCCTCATCAGGCAGAGGAACAACGGACATTTGCCCGGATGCGCTGCCACCAGTTCACGAACTGACTCCAGTTGTTCCGGCGTCAAATGCGCGGTGTGCAGGCGCAGATGCACCTGCTTCGTATAGCGGCGGGGCGCTTCCTCCAGGGACATGATTTCTTGCGGAAAGATCTTTAATTTATCTTCGCTGGTGTTCACTTCCCCAACCACGAGGATGGCTTTGTTCGTCACCAGCAGTTCGCGGTGCTTGTCGTAGTTATCGTTCGTGCAGAGCACCTGCACCGACCCAGCCAAATCCTCCAGTGTCACCATCGCATACGGCTTGTTGTTTTTTTTGGAGACGCCATTTTGCACCGCGGCGATCAGCCCGCCAATGCGCGTCAGCGTCCGGTTTGCTAGCGACGACAGCGTCGCGGTATTGGCGAGCGTGTACTTTTCAAGAATGGGAACATAGGGCGTGAGCGGATGACCCGTGACGTAAAAACCCAACAACTCCTTTTCGTGCGCGAGCAGTTCGTTCTGTGGCCATTCGGACAATTTGCTGATCGATTCGGGCATTGAGGTCGCCCTCTCCTCCAAAGCGCCGAACAGCGACGACTGCCCGCGCGCCCGGTCGTGCGCGTTGCTTGCCGCCCGTGCCAGCGTGCGCTCAACTTGCGCGAACAACGTCGCACGGGTCTCGCCAAAGCTGTCGCACGCGCCGGATTTAATGAGCGCTTCGAGCACTTTGCGGTTGACGGTGCGGGTATCGACCCGTTCGCACAGGTCGGAAAGCGAATTGAACTTACCGCCGTCGCGTCGCGCTTTCAAAATGCTTTCGACGGCGATTTCGCCCACGCCTTTGATGGCGGCCAGTCCGAAGCGGATGGCTTGCCCCTCACCCGACTTCGTCACCCTCTCCCCCTCCGATGAGGAGAGGGATGGGGTGAGGGAGACGTTTGACAGCCGTGCTTGCAGCGGGGCCGCCGCCGGCGCGAAGTGGACCTGGCTTTCGTTCACGTCCGGCCCCAAGACTTCGATGCCCAACGTGCGCGCTTCATTGATGAATTGACTGAGCTTGGCCGTGTCGCTCATGTCGTTGGTCAACATGGCGCAGAGAAACTCAACCGGATAATTCGCCTTCAGATAAGCCGTTTGATAAGCAACAATCGCGTAGGCCGCGGCGTGCGATTTGTTGAAGCCATAACCCGCAAATTTTTCCAGCAAATCGAAAATGCGGTTCGCTTTCGCGGCCGGGATGTTGTTGAGTTTGGCGCAACCTTTGACAAACGTGTCGCGCTGCTTCTGCATCTCTTCGACCTTCTTCTTGCCCATCGCGCGCCGCAGCACGTCGGCGGCGCCAAGCGAATAGCCGGCCAGCAGTTGCGCCGCCTGCATCACCTGTTCCTGGTAAATCAACACGCCGTAGGTTTCGCGCGAGATTGGTTCGAGCAACGGATGCTCGTATTCAATCTTCACCTCGCCGTGGCGTCGCTTGATGAATTCCGGGATCAGTTCCATCGGGCCGGGACGATAGAGCGCGATCAACGCGGTGATGTGTTCGATCGAACTGATTTGAAACTTGCGGCACAGGTCGCGCATGCCGCCGGATTCCAGTTGGAAGATGCCGAGCGTGTTGGCCTTGTTCAGCAGATCGTAGGTTTTGGCGTCGTCGAGCGGAAGATTTTCAATCGGCACGTCAATACCCTTGGTCTGCTTGACCATTTCGCAGGTATTGCGGATGACGGTCAGGGTTTTCAGTCCAAGGAAATCCATCTTCAACAGGCCGAGGTCGCCGACCGGCCCCATGGCGTATTGGGTGACGATGGCGCCGCTTTCGTCCTGCTTGAGGGGCAGCAGATTCACGAGTGGCTGGTCGCCGATGACGACGCCGGCGGCGTGCACGGAAGCGTTGCGCGTCAGGTCTTCGAGGATGAACGCGTTATCGATGAGTTCGCGAGTGGTTTCCTCAGTGTCGTAAGCCTGTTTAAGTTCGGGCGATTGCTTGAGCGCCTTCTCCAGCGTCATCTTCAAATCGAAAGGAATCATCTTGGCCAGCCGATCGCACTCGGCGTAACTCAGGCCCATCACGCGCCCCACGTCGCGCACGACCGACTTCGCGCCCATCGTGCCGAAGGTGATGATTTGAGCGACGGCATCGCGGCCGTATTTTTGCCGGACGTATTCGATGACATCAGCGCGGCGGTCGTCGGCGAAATCGATGTCGATATCGGGCGGGTTGACGCGCTCGAGATTGAGAAAGCGCTCGAACAGCAGGCCGTAACGAATCGGGTCCACGTTGGAAATCTCCAGGAGATAGGCGACGATCGAACCGGCGGCCGAACCGCGCGCCACGCAGGAGATTCCCTTGCTGTGGCCGTAACGGACAAAATCACCAACGATCAAAAAGTAACTCGTGAATCCGGATTCCTGGATCACCTTCAGTTCCGATTGCACGCGGTCAATGACGGCTTGAACGGCTTTTGCGACTTCCGGTTGCTTGAGTCGTGGCTCGTCGGCAATCCTCTCACCCGTCCTCGCGGCCACCCTCTCCCCATCCGATGGGGAGAGGGACGGGGTGAGGGGTTCCTGCATGTCAAAAGTCGGCAGCCGCGTCGGATCATCCACCCGTTCTACGATAAATTCATGCCCCTCCGCCCGCGCGTGGATGCCGTAGCGCCGGCGGAGTCCCTCGGCGAGCAAATGGCGGAGATAACCTTCACGTGTGAAATGTTCTGGTGGATGAAAGACGGGATAATGTAATTTGCCAAACTCAATTTCCACATTGCACTTCTCCGCAACCTCCAGCGTGTTCGTCACCGCATCGGGCACTTCACTGAACCTCGCCTTCATTTCCTCGGCGGACCGCAGATAAAACTGCTCCGGCACATAGCCCGCGCTCATGCGTTTAGGATCGCTCAGCAGAGATTGTGTGCCGATGCAGACAAGGCAGTCGTGCGCGTGCGAGTGGCTTTTCTCAACGTAATGAACGTCGTTGGTCGCCACGAGTTTCAAACCAAACTCCTTCGCCCACCCGATGAGATGGCGGTTGACTTTGGCCTGCTCCGGAATGCCGTGGTTCTGCAGTTCGAGATAAAAATTCTCCGGGCCGAAAACCTGTTTGAACCAGTCAATGGTTTCGCGCGCCTTGTCGAGTTGATCCTTCGCAATGAGATCGGGGATTTCGCTGGCCAGACAACCGGAAAGAACAATCAACCCTTCCTTGTGCGCGGCCAGGAGCTCCTTGTCGATGCGCGGCTTGTAGTAGTAGCCCTCCAGATGCGCCGCGGTGCCAAGTCGGATGAGACTTTGATAGCCGGCTTCGTCGCGCGCCAGCAACAGGAGGTGGTTATAAACGTCGCGGCTGCCGCTCGAGGTTTTTTTCTCGAAACGACTGCCAGGCGCGACATAAACCTCGCAGCCGATGATGGGTTTGATGCCTTTTTCGCGGGCGGCCTTGTAAAAATCAATCGCGCCGTAAAGCACGCCGTGGTCGGTGATGGCCAGCGCCGGGAACTTCAGGTCGTGCGCCTTGTCCATCAACCGGTCGAGCCGGCAGGCGCCATCGAGCAGCGAATACTCGGTGTGCAAATGGAGATGAACAAACTCAGCGTGCGCCATGCCTTGAAATATGAGGCGTCACGCACAGAGTTCATAGTTCAAAGTTAATCGTGAATGAGCGTGCTTTGACGGAGACAGTAGCAAAATCATTCCCCCGTCCTCTCCCGGTAAAACTCCAGCGTCCGGCGCAAGCCTTCCTGCCAGTTCACTTTGATCTCGTAATTCAGTTCGCGCCTGGCCGCGGAAATATCCGCCAGTGAATTTCGAACATCGCCGACGCGTGCGGGTTCAAATCGCGGTCGCAATTGTTGTCCAGTTAAACGATTCAACTCGTCCACGAGTTGCAACAAGGAAATGCTTTGGCCGCCAGCCACATTGAATACCTTGCCGGCAACCTTCTCTGACGGCGCTTCCGCTGCGAGAAGGTTCGCCGTCACAGCGTTTTCGACGTAAGTGAAATCGCGCGATTGTTGGCCGTCGCCAAAAATCGTCGGCGCCTGGCCGGTCAGCATGACGGTACAGAATTTGGCGATTACGCCGGAGTAAGGCGAGTCGAAGGCCTGGCGCGGACCGAACACGTTGAAGTAGCGCAGGCCCACGGTTTCCAGACCGTAAAGTTGATGGAAAAGCTGGCCGTATTTTTCCGACGCATACTTTTGCAGCGCGTACGGCGAGAGCGGGTTGGGCGGAAGTGATTCATGTTTCTTTGGTGCGTCCGAATCGCCGTAGATGGCGGAAGAGGAGGCGAACAAAAACCGTTTCACCTTTGCGTCGCACGCGGCCACCAGCAGTTTCAACGTGCCGTCGAGATTTTGCCGGTGGCTCTCCAGCGGCTCCTTCACTGAACGGGGCACGGACGGCATGGCGCCCTCGTGAAACACCCAGTCGCAACCCGGCAACAGTTTGCGGATCAAAACGTCGTCATTGAAATCGCCCTCGACAAATTCAACGGCGTCGCCCGCGCGCCGCCAGTCCAGGTTGGCGGTTTTCCCGAGGCTGAGGTTGTCCAGCACGATGACCTGCGCGCCGCGACGACACAGCGCCTCGGCCAGATGCGAACCGATGAATCCCGCGCCACCAGTGACGAAGGCTTTCATGCTTTGGAAAGAGTGGGTGCAGGATTGGTCATCTCAAGGTTTAGAAAGAGATCGACTGACATTGGCGCGGAGCTTAACAGGATCGTTGATCAGAGCGAGTTTTTTGTGCGGCACCCGGCGCCATCATCAACCGCGAGTTTTTCATTGCGATTGGCCAGCTTTTTATTGAAGTATCGGCCGACAATAATCGAACAACCAAAATCGTTATTCTTTAATTCCATGAAAAGCATCACCTTCAGAAATTGGCTCACTCCCATCACCTTGATGATCGCCGCGTTTGCCTGCGCCTCGTTATCCAGCTTTGCTGCCGACAGCGGCGAGATTCCACCACCAAAGGATGAACCCAAAATCATCGATCCTGGCCCGGTCAGCGGCCCGCCTTCGGATGCCATCGTGTTGTTCGACGGTAAAGATCTGTCGAAGTGGAAGAACGACAAGGGCGGCGATGCCAAGTGGGTGGTGGAAGACGGCGCGGCGACCGTCAACGGCACTGGCAGCATCCTCACCCGGGAGGAGTTTGGTGATTGCCAGTTGCACGTGGAATGGGCAACTCCGGCCGTCGTCAAGGGCTCGGGCCAAGGACGCGGCAACAGCGGTGTCTATTTGCAAAGCCGTTATGAGATTCAGGTGCTCGATTCCTACGACAACAAGACCTATTTCCACGGCCAGGCGGGCGGAGTTTACAAACAGTATGCGCCGCTGGTGAACGCCTGCCGCAAGCCAGGCGAGTGGCAAAGCTACGACATCGTTTATCACGGGCCGCGGTTCGACGCCGATGGCAAAGTGACGCAACGCGCCACCGCCACCGTTCTCCACAACGGCGTGTTGATCCAGGACCACGTGGAAATTCTGGGATCGACCAACCCCGCGGGCGCGCCGAAATACAGCGCGCATCCTTTGAAACAACCGCTCCTGCTGCAGGATCACGGCAATCCAGTCCGTTACCGCAATATCTGGATCCGGCCGTTGTAAGCGGCAGGGAAAAATGTTAGAGCGGTTACCAACATAAATTTCCGGATCGAAATACGCAAACCCCTCACCCGGCCTTCGGCCACCCTCTCCCCATCGGATGGGGAGAGGGATGGGGTGAGGGGCCATCCGGAAATTCCTTTTGGCAAACAGTATAGTCACCGAGGTCGCGAGGCGGACGGCAGTCCGTTTCCCACGTCGGCACCGCCTGCACCGGAACTCCCTCTCCTCTATGGAATGGAGGAGAGGGCCGGGAAGAGGAGGAGCATTTCGACCAAGCTGGACGCGTCGCTCGGCCTCAGCGAATTGCCCTCTCCCCGACCCTCTCCCACTCCTGTCTTGCCCCGTGGAATAAACGCTGCGGGAACTTCGGCAGCTACGATTGCTATTCCACGGGGCGAGTGGGAGAGGGAGAAAACCTCGGGGGCAGTATCGAGATGCACCGACATTGGAGGATTGCCAGTCAATCAGTTTGACTGCGGGATTGAGTTTCAGAAGTATCGCCCGATATGGACTGGATCACTCAACCCGAAATCTGGATCAGCCTGCTCACGCTGACGGTGCTCGAAATCATCCTGGGCATCGACAACATTGTTTTCATCTCCATCCTTGCGGGCAAACTGCCGGCGGCGCAACAAGCCAAAGCGCGGCAGACGGGCCTCAGTCTCGCGCTCATCACGCGCGTCCTGCTGCTGTGCGGACTGGCATTCATGGTCAAGCTCACCAAGCCGCTGTTCGAGATTCCCACGCTCGGAATTTTTCCTGAACCGCACGGAGTTTCAGGTCGTGACCTGATCCTCATCTGCGGTGGATTATTCCTGCTCTGGAAAAGCACGCATGAAATTCATGACAAACTCGAAGGCGAAGACGGTGAAATATCCAGCCGGGTTGCGCCCAGGTTCGCCGCCACCGTCGTGCAGATTCTCCTGCTCGACATCGTATTCTCGCTGGACTCGGTCATCACCGCCGTCGGCATGGCCAGGCATCTGGGCGTGATGATCGCCGCCGTCATCATCGCACTGGTGTTCATGCTGTTCTTTGCCGGACGCATCAGCGATTTCATTCACAAGCATCCGTCGTTGAAAATGCTGGCGCTGAGTTTCCTGATGCTGATCGGTTGTGCGCTGGTGGCCGAAGGTTTCCACAAGGAAATCCCGAAGGGTTACATCTACTTCGCAATGGCCTTCTCCGTCGGCGTGGAAAGTCTCAACATCCGGATGCGCGCGAAGCAGAAGCCCGCACCGGTGGAATTGCACCAGCCGTATCGGTAAAAACCGCAACTCAAAACAGTTCACCGTGGCACGCCAGTCTCTGGCCATTTGATTTGCACGCGCCGGACAAATCATTACATTCGTCGCGAAATTATCATGCGCGATTTGCCCATCATCAAAACCGTCGAGCGCCATTTCCTTGACCGCAAGGACCGCAACCCGCACGCGACCGCTGAATTCAGTTGGCTGCTCTCCGGCATCACGCTGGCCACCAAAATCATCGCCTCGCATATCCACCGCGCCGGGCTGCTCGAAATCATTGGCGAGGCCGGTCGTGTGAACGTGCAGGGCGAGGAAGTGCAGAAGCTCGATGAAATCGCCAACGAAACGCTCGTGCGCTGTCTCGGCTATCGCGGCAACGTCGGCCTCCTCGTTTCCGAGGAAGAGGACGAACCGCACCTCATCAAAGACTCCGGCGAGGCCGGCAAATACATCGTGCTGTTCGATCCGCTCGACGGTTCGAGCAACATCAACGCAAACGTTTCCATCGGCACGATCTTCTCGATTCTCCATCGACCAAAAGCCGATCACCCCGACGTGATGGCAGACGTTTTGCAACCAGGTCATCGGCAGGTCGCGGCAGGCTACGTGGTCTATGGCAGCAGTACGGTGCTCGCGTACACTGCCGGTCACGGCGTGCACATGTTCACGCTCGACCCGGCCATAGGCGCGTTTGTGCTGGCGCAGGAGGACGTGAAAATGCCCACTGCGGCACGCACTTACAGCGTCAACGAGGCTTACCGCCGAAGTTTTCCCGAAGGCATCCAACAATATCTGGATTGGGTGAAAACGGAGGATGCCAATTACAGTCTGCGTTACATCGGCTCGCTCGTGGCGGATTTTCATCGCACGCTGATTCGCGGCGGCGTGTTCCTGTATCCGCCGACGAGAAAATCACCATCGGGAAAATTGCGCCTGCTTTACGAAGCCAACCCGCTTGCGTTCATCGCCGAGCAGGCCGGCGGCGCTGCGACCGACGGCAAGCAGCGCATCCTCAACATCAAGCCCAAGGCCATGCACGAACGCACTCCGCTCATCATCGGTAGCAAGGACGAAGTCGCGCGCGTGCAATCGTTTTGGAAACCGTGAAATTGCGCGCCGTTAGTCAGCAGGCGCGCCGAACTCAAATGGCCAGCAGCAACTTCTTGATTTCCTTCAACCGCGCCTTGGCATCCCTCTTTATCAGGCGCGGAAACTTGCCGCCAAGTGCGATGAAATCTCCGTTGACGGCAGGCGCATCTGGACATTATGCTGTCCATGTATGAAGGCGATCACTTATACCGCCGCCCGCGAAGGGCTGGCCGCCACGATGGACAAGGTCTGCCGCGACCGTTCACCCATCATCATCACACGCAACCGCGACCAGTCGGTCGTGATGCTTTCGCTGGCGGATTACGAGCAGTTGGAAGAAACCGCCTATCTGCTCCGCAGCCCGGCCAACGCCCGCCGGCTCCTGTCGGCCATTGACGGCCTGGAAAAAGGCAAGGGACGCCAGCGTAAAATTGACCTGGAGGCATGAAGCTCGTCTTCGCGGAACAGGCGTGGGAGGATTATCTTCATTGGCAGCAGACCGACAAACAAATCACGCGGCGCATCCACGAATTGATCAAGGACGCGACGCGGAATCCCTTCTCCGGCATTGGCAAGCCGGAGCCGTTGCGTTTCGCGCTGGCGGGTTATTGGTCGCGCCGCATCAATGGAGAACACCGGATGGTCTACAAGGTCGAAGGCAACCATCCGCTGCTGGCGCAATTGCGATACCATTATTGAAACGCCTCTGCTGTTAATCAAATCGCAAGCAGCAACCTCTTGATCTCCTTCAACCGCGCTGTGGCGTCCGTCTTGGTCAAGCGGGGGAACTTGCCGCCGAGCGTGATGAAATCGCGGTGGCGCGTCAGCATCAGTTTGCCTTCCTTGACTTCGATGGTGGTCACGGCTTTTTCGGCGGCGAGGATTTTCAATTCGGCGGTTTGCAGCAACAACTCAACCGGCGGTGGCAACGGACCAAAACGGTCGCGGAGTTCCTTTAGTAATGCGCCGAGCGCGGATTTGTCCGTGGCTTGGGCGAGCTTGCGGTAAATCTCGATGCGGTGCTGCGGTTCGGGGACGTAGTGGTGAGGCAGTGAAGCGTGAAACGTGAAACGCGATGCGTAATTCGCGGAGCCCGTTTCACCTGGCACGTCTTCCATCCCCAGAAAATCCAACGCCACATGAACCTCCACGCGCGGTTTGACCTTTTCACCCTTGAGCGACGCGACACTCTGTTTGAGCAACTGGCAGTAAAGCTCGAAGCCCACCGCCGTGATGTGACCGCTTTGTTCTGCGCCGAGCAAATTGCCCGCGCCGCGGATTTCCAGGTCGCGCATGGCGATTTTGAAACCGCTGCCCAGTGTCGAGTATTGTTTCAGGGCGCTGATGCGTTTGCGGGCGTCGCTCAAGAGCCCGGCGTGACGCGGGATCAGGAGATAGGCGTATGCTTGATGTTTGTAGCGGCCCACGCGCCCGCGCAATTGGTAAAGATCGCTCAATCCGAATCGGTCGGCGCGGTCAATGATGATGGTGTTCGCGTTCGGGATATCGAGGCCGCTTTCAATGATCGTGGTCGAGAGCAGCACGTCGGCTTCGCCATTCACGAATTGCGTCATCACTTCTTCCAGGTCGTCGCTGTGCATCTGGCCGTGGCCCACCACGATGCGCGCGTGTGGCAGAAGGGTGCGGAGTTTCTGCGCCATGGTGTCAATGGTCAGCACGCGATTGTGCAGGAAGAACACCTGGCCGCCGCGGTTCAACTCGCGCTGGATCGCGTCGCGGATGGTGCGCTCGTCGTATGGCGTGACGATGGTTTGCACCGGCAACCGGTCCTGCGGCGGCGTCTCAATGGTGCTCATGTCGCGCGCACCGGTGAGCGCGAGGTAAAGCGTGCGTGGAATCGGTGTGGCGGTGAGCGTGAGCACATCGACGAGCCGGCGCAGGAGCTTGAACTTCTCCTTATGCAAGACGCCGAAGCGCTGTTCCTCGTCGATGACCACCAGCCCCAGGTCCTTGAACAGAATATCGTCCTGCACCAACCGATGCGTGCCGATGACGATGTCCACGGAACCCGCAGCCAGATCCTTCACGACGCGTTGTTGTGCGCGGCGGCTGCGGAAGCGCGAGAGCAACTCGATCCGCACCGGATAATCCGCCATCCGCTCGCGAAAGACATTGAAATGCTGCTGTGCCAGCACGGTCGTCGGCACGAGCACGGCGACTTGTTTGCCATCCATCACGGCCTTGAAGGCGGCGCGGATGGCGACTTCCGTTTTGCCGAAGCCGACGTCGCCGCAGATCAAGCGGTCCATCGGCTTGGCGCGTTCCATATCGGACTTGGTTTCGACGATGGCGCGCATCTGGTCGGGTGTTTCCTCGTAAATGAACGCACTCTCAAATTCGCGCTGCCAGGGAACATCGGACGCGAACGCGTGACCCGGCTGCAACTCGCGCGCGGCCTGAATCGCGAGCAACTCGCTGGCGACGTCGCGCACAGCCCGCTCGGCGTGAGCTTTGGCTTTCGCCCAACGCGTGCCGGTGAGCGTGTTGAGTGGCGGTCGCGCCTTGCCCGCGCCGACGTATTTGCTGACGAGATGCGCCTCGGAGACGGGCACGTATAGTTTCGGTGATTCGTCGCCATGATTGTTCGGAGCGAATTCGATCACCAAACATTCGGTTTCGGATTTCGGACTACCAACGCTCACGGGCAGCGATTTCAATCCGAGATACCGCCCGATGCCGTGTTGGAGATGAACAACGTAATCGCCTACTTCCAGCTCCGTGAAATCAATGTCGAGCGCGGAGCGGGCGGCGATGGCGTGCGCGGACTTGAGCCGACGCGGACGCTGGACTTTGTAGCGTCCGAAGATTTCTGCGTCGGTGACGACCACGAGCTTGCCGGCTTCGCAAATGAAACCGCGCGTGAGCGTGCCGAGATGAGTCCGAAGTCCAGGGTCCAAAGTCCAAAGTTGTTCGCCTTCGGGCGGCTTTGAACTTTGGGCTTTCGATCTTGGACTCACTTCCTCCCATATCTCCGTGAAGCGTTGCCGCTCGCCTTCGTTGTTGCAGAAGACGTGGACGGCGAAGCCCTGGCGCAACCAACGATGGAGTTGCGCGAAGAACTCGCGGCGTTGCGCGTCGGCGATTTGTGGCTCGGGCACACGTTCACCCAGCGGGCGAAAGGCGTCGAGTGAAGCGAAGAGTGGAGAACCGATCTCCTGGTCTTGTTGGAGTTCACGCTTCAGCATGTCCGGGGAGCAAGCTGAAGCTTGAACTCCAACAACACCGTCGCCCTCGCTCACTTCCAATCGCGTCATGCCGCGCGAGTCGAGGTCGGCGAGAATGTTCGCCCACCGGATGAAAAACGGATCGTCCGCCGGAGCTTGCCGGGCGTATTCATCCGCGCGCAATGTCAACTGCTCCGGCTCACAAAGGACAAAAATGGTTTCGCGCGGCAGGTAGTCCAACAAGGTTGAGAGTTGAGGGTTGAGGGTTGAGGATTGGGATTTTGAATCCAAGATTCCTCGCTTAAGAATTCCCAACTCCCCGCCCGGAGGCAAAGTGACAGACACGATTTCCGCCCGCGACAGTTGTGTAAGCGGATCAAAGTGGCGCAGCGATTCCAATTCATCGCCGAAAAATTCCAGCCGCACCGGCCACGGGCTGGAGAGGGGATAGACATCCAGAATGCCGCCGCGCAAAGCAATTTCACCCTTTTGCGTCACCTGCGCTTCCGGCTCGTAACCTTGCTCCTCCAGCCAATCGATCAAATCGAGCGGGTCGATGCGGTCGCCGCGCACCAGCATGCTCGTGCGGCTTTTCAATTCGTCCACCGGGAACGTTTTTTGCAGCAGAGCAGTAACACTGGTGACGACGATTTGAGATTTGAGATTACCAATCTCATATTGCCCGGCCAGCGCAACGAGGGTTTCCAAGCGTTCGCTGATGACATCCGCGTGCGGCAGCTTGCCTTCATGCGGCAGAATTTCCCACGCGGGAAAGAAGAGGGGTTGAGGATTGAGGGTTGAGGGTTGAGAGGTTGGGACCTCGGATTTCGGGTTTCGGATTTCGGATTTCAACCATGTCTCGATGTCCTGCTGAAAACTTTCCTGCGTTTTCAAACCGTCAACGACGACGACGATGGGGCGTTGCGGGAATAAGTTTCGTAACAGAACCGCGAAGAATGGCTGGGCGGCTGGGCTGACGCCGGCACAAGACAATGCGCCGCCCTCCTCCAGTCGCTGCGCCAGGGTTTGCACAGCGGGAGTTTGCGCAACGGCGGCGAACAGGCTGCCCGTCGCCGTCGTGGATTTGTCTAACGCCAAGCGTTGGGAAGGTCGCAGCCGGTTGCCGGAACGTCAAGATTGGCACGTGATCGTCGGCCCTGGCTGGCGCTCGATGCACAGGACGGAGTTTGCGGTAGCCAGCAGCCCCGACAAACCACTTGACGCAGTGTGCGCAGTTGGTGGGAGATGGAAGTATGTTTTCGCAAAAACTGCCGCGCTCATTTTATGACCGGGACACCATTGTGGTCGCGAGGGAATTGCTCGGAAAGTATCTGGTTCACAGGTCGCAGGACGTCGAACGTGTCGGCAGGATTGTGGAGGTTGAGGCGTACCTCGGACCGCATGATCTCGCGGCGCATTCGGCCAGGGGAAGGACCGAACGAACGAAAGTGATGTTCGGTCCGCCGGGTCACGCCTACGTATATCTGATCTACGGGATGTATCATTGCATGAACGTGGTGACCGAACGCGAAGGTCACGCGTCCGCCGTGTTGCTGCGGGCGATTGAACCAGTGAAAAATGTCGAGAGCCGGACGCAAGGCCCGGGCCTGCTTTGCCGGGCAATGCACATCGACAAGGGACTAAACGCGCATGACCTGCTCAGCGACCATTTCTACATCGCCGCGCCGTCGAAGATGGAACCCCTGTTGATCGTCAAGCGACCGCGCGTGGGCGTGGATTACGCCAAGCACTGGGCCAGGCGGCATTTGCGGTTTTACATCAAGGGCAATCCGTTCGTCTCGCGGGCATAGTTTATTCGGGGGACGAGAATGGAAAGTTTTTGGCGCAGGGCGATGCAAGCGTGCGCGCGGCTTGCGGGACTTTACAACCTGGAACAGTGCGCTTAAAATGTGTTTCCGCATGAAACCCAAACAAAACTTTTGGATTCCAACTGTTCTCCCGGTTCTGCTCGGGTTGATCTCTTGCACCACTTTCACGAAGGAACATCCCGCTCGCCAGTCGAAGTTAGTGCCAGCTGGATTTGCCATGGCGCAAGTGCCGACTTGGTCGCGCGCGGACCTGGATTTTTTTCTGCACGGCTCGATGAGCACGGAGGTTGTGCCCGAAACCGTGCTGCGCGCATTCATGCGCGCCTATCCTGATTTGTTTCCGAGCACCGACTTGAGTCACCTCGGCGCGATTCCTGATAACCAATTTGGTTGGCCGGTGGGTTTCAGCCGGAAACGCGTGCCACATCTCGGTGGATTGTCGGCGGTGGGTGTGAACTGCGCCGTCTGTCACGTTGGCGAAGTCATCCCCGCGGCCGGCGGCGCGCCGATGCGCGTGCTGGGGGTGACGAGTCACTTCGATGCGGAAGCATTTTTTGGTTCGGTGATTCTCTCCACGTTCCGCACTGCTGATCCGGGCAACATGAAAAAGTTTCTCGCGGCTTGTCTGGCAGTGAACGACCCACAGAGCGGCGACAAAGGGCAGGCATTGTTCGTGAAAGAGTGGCAGCAGCAGGAGCAACAAATTATCGCCGCAATCTCCGCCGACCCAACCGGTTCAAAGGACTTGCGGCCCGGCGCGCTGCTCCATCAAATCAGCGGTGACGAATTGCGCATCAACTACAAACTGCTTTCAACGGGCATGGACTTGTCTGGCCTGGCGCACTCGACGCTGAAGCTTTTCCACAACATGCGCGCGGCATTGCACATTCCCGATCAACCGCCGCCGCCTGCGCCACCGAACGGACCGGGTCGCAACGATCCCTGGCGCATCCTCTCCTACTCGCTGCTCGGCGTCGTGACCGAACCTGCGCCCGTGAAGTTTGGCATCGTCTGGAACGAAGACCAGCGCACGTGGGTGCATTTCGATTCGAACACCCGCTCGCCTATCATCCGTAATCTGGCGGCTTCGCTCGGCCTCGGCGCGCCGCTCATCGAACATCACGGCGTCCTGGATTTCGCCAATCTCCAACGCCACACCGCCCTTTCGGAAGTCATCCGACCACCGCGGTACCCGTGGACGATTGACCGCGCGGCCGCAGAGCGCGGAGCAAAAACCTACGGAGCCCGTTGCGCCTCGTGCCACGAGGGGCCGCAGACTGATCGGCGACTCCATTTGCTGACAGAGATTCAATCCGATCCGAATCGCGCCAGAATTTTCACGCCGGCGGTAGCGGAGGGATTCAACCAGTTCTTCGCCCAACTCCAGATTGCCGGCTACCAACCGCCGCAACCGCCGCCTTTGCGCAGCACGCAAAAATATTGGTCGCCCGGCCTGGCTGGCGTTTGGGCACGATCACCTTACTTGCACAACGGCTCCGTGCGGACGATGCAGGAATTACTCACCCCGCCCGTCGGGCGCGCGAAAACGTTCCATCGCGGTTCGCGCGTCTTTGATGCCGCGCAGATGGGTTATTCCGATGAAGGCGCTTATGTCCTCGACACGACTGGTCCCGGCAATTCCAACTTGGGGCATGACTACGGCACCGACATTTCGGCTGATCAGAAGCGGGAACTGATTGAATACCTCAAAACCCTCTGAGTCTCGGCGTCGGGAGCGACGTGAGCGAGTCGCGCGGCGTTCACTATGGCGTCCGACTTAACTCCGTGAGCTCGTCATAGGTGAGCGCGCGTGACTACAGCGCCGCTTCTTCCAGTTCGCCTTCGAAATGCCGCACGATCCTTCCTGAACCTGCTTGTGCTCCAATTAGCATGGGTTCGCGATTCATAATAAGTTTGCCGCTCCATGGCTTGCCGGCCATGCGGCGACCGTCACAGAAAAGTTCCAGCGTCTTGCCATCGTAGCGGCCGGCGAGGTCATGCCATGCTTTGGTTTCGATCTGTGAAAGCGGAAAGCTGACCCTCGCATATCCTCGCTCGGTCTTAATCTCGAATCCAATCTCCGTCTCGAATCCAATCTCCGTGCTCGGTTTGCCAACAAGATTCATGCTGGACAGGTTGAAATAGACATCGTTCCCGCCTCCACCCTTGCCAAACAGCGCTGCGTTCCACACGCCGCTGGGATCTCGCGCGCGGAGAAAGACGGTGAGTTGGGTATCTCCGGCGTGCAGATCCGGTCCGGCGTCTAAATACGCGCCGTGCAGCAACACCACGTTCGCGCCGGGGTGCGCGCCAGGCCCGGCGGCGCGCACATTCAGTTCGAACTTTTCCCAGCCGGGGATGTGTTGCAAGCGCGGTCGCGCACCGTGCCCGCCGGTGTCCAACGACCACCAAGCCACCGCTTCGCGCTGTAACGCCACACGTTTTTGCCCGGCGGGGGATGCGGCAGATTCGGCTGCTTTCGTGGCCGGCTTGAGCACTTTGAGGCGGATGTCCTTGAACTGCGCCACCGTCGTTGGACCACTGTGGAGTTGGAGCGCCAGCACACCCTGCAATTCGTGTCGTCGCGGGTCGTTGTCCTCCACTTCGGCGGCCAGCCGGCCATTGATCCGAAGCGTAATCCGGTTGCTGACGCAAGTCAGGTGATACTCATGCCAGTCTCCGAGGCGAAACCATGCGTCGCCTTCCGCATCGGCAATTTTCGTCACGGTGCGATTGCCTTCCGTGTCGAAGACGGCGCGTTCCCCGCGCCAGGCGAGCGTGTGACGTCCAAACTCATCATACAGCCGCGCGAGCCACGGCGTCTGGAGATTGTTATCGACCTGATAGCCGCAGATGTCGTGATCGGGCAGGAGCCGGCTGCGAAACTGAAAACCGTTGTTGATGCCGCCTTCGCCGTTGATGCGCGATTTGAGTTTAAGCTCGAAGTCCGCCAACTCACCGCCTCGCCAGACGAGATACTGGTTCACCGTGCAGGGATGTTCCTTGGAGATGCGGCCCGTGATGGCGCCTTCCTCGACCGACCAGTAACTTGGATCCGGCGTTTCCCAGCTTGATAGCGAGCGGCCATCAAAGAGGGACACGAAACCGTCCGCGCCTTCGGTGGCGCGCATGGGCAACTCATCCGCGCCAATTGCATTGCCGCAAAGAAAAGTGAGCAGCATCCATCGAATGCGGAAAATGTATCTCATGCTTTGACGGCATCAGACCACACCTTGAGGCCGTTGGCAAATCTGCTCCTTCGCCGAAGACAATGGCGACTCTCAACCTGTTTCGACTTGTCGTGCTTTGAACCTGACCGTAATCTGCACGCATCAAAAACTCAGCCGTTCGAATGAGAATCGCGACATTCACTGCTTTGGCGCTCGTTACATCCATCCTGTCGAGCTTCGGACAGCCCAAACAAATTGCACCACGGGATGCGAACCAGCCCGCAGCAAAAGATCCGGCCTTCGAACCGGTCACCGACGATCCAAGACTTCCGCGAGTTTTGCTCATCGGTGATTCCATCTCTATTTGTTACACCGTGCCCGTGCGAACTCTGCTGAAGGGTAAGGCCAATGTTCACAGCATTCCGGATATCGGCGGGCCGACGACCAACGGCTTGGTGAACTTGCGGCAATGGCTGGGCGACAGCAAATGGGATGTGATTCATTTCAATTGGGGATTGCATGATTTGAGGATCATGCCGGACGGCGAGCGGCAGGTGGCGCCGGAAGTTTACGAGAAAAATTTGCGTGAACTGGTGCGCCAGTTGAAGGCGACGGGTGCAAAATTGATCTGGGCCAGCACCACGCCGGTGCCGCAGCCGGAGGAGAAACTCGGCGTAAAGCGCCGTTCTGCCGATGTGCCGGTTTACAATACTATCGCCAAGAACGTGATGGACGAGAATCAGATTGCCATCGACGACCTCTACAGTTTCGCGTTACCTCGGTTGGCAGAAATCCAGCTACCGGTAAACGTTCACTTTAATCCGGAAGGTTCAGTCGTGCTCGCGAAATCAGTGACCGCAATCATTGAGTCTGTTTTACCCGGAAAGAGCCAATAGCTCCGCCCGTGAAGGGAGAAACTCCCGCGCGGAAACGGGTGGTCTGGATGGTTCGCCGTGCCTCGCGCCCGCGAACCAAGCCGGGCTTCGATCAACGACCGAGTGCCTTGTTCACCGCCAACTTCATCTTGTCCAGACCTGCTCTTGCGACCTCCAAAGCGTCCATTGCCCAAAGTTTCCGATTGAACAACTCGAGGGACAACACGGTTTGTCCGCCCGCCGAATGCAACAAGCGGAGAATCTCCGTCACAGGGGCAACGCCGTCACCGGGATAAACGCGATAACTGTCGTCGATGCGTTCGCGCGGCGGGTCGGCGGGGTAATCGTTCATGTGCAGGACTTGAACTGCGTTCTTCCCGAGCAGTCCAAGGCCGTGAAAATCTGAGCCGCCTTTGTAAAGATGATAAACATCCACCAGCACGCAAGCCTTGGGATGGCCGGTTTCGATGGCCACACATGCGCATTCGCCCAGCCGATTGAGATTCTTTGAGAACCCCCACAGTTCAAGTTGCGGCACGACGCCGAGCTGATCGCCCGCTTCCAGCAACGCGCGGTAACGTTCTGCAGCTTTCAGCAAATCCAGTCGCGGCAAATCAGTTGCGCCAGCCGGCGGCGCGGCCAATCGTTTGGCACCGATTTGCGCCACCAAATCCATTTCCACTTTCGCCTGCTCCAGGCCCTTCGCGCGCTTGGCCTCGTCATCCACGATCCATTGCGGGAAGGCGATTGCGCTTTCCACCGTAAGCCCAAGATCGGCGATCCGCCGTTTTAAATCTGGCAACGAACCACCCTGCTTCTGGTAAGCCGCGATGGAATCGACCCACGGCTCGATGGCTTGATAACCGGCCTGAGCCGCGACCTCGATTTCTTTGACGATCCCCAGTTTCTGTCCGCGGATGGTGGCCGAATTCAGACAAAACAAAAAACCGGCGCTCGCATTGGCAAGGGCCGGTCTGGATTCAGGTTGCACGGTCGTTTGACAACCACTGATGAGGGTTGCGCCGACCAACACGCCCGCGCGCGTCACCGCCTGACGTCGGGAGATTTCGTCCGATTTGGCAGCCATAGATTTGATGGAGAATCAGTCTGATTGGTTTTTGTTTTCACAAGAAGAACCCTGGCAAGTTTCACGCTTTGAAAAAGTCATGAATTACCATCGCGACCTGCTGGATCTGTTCCTCTGTCAGTTCCGGATAGATCGGCAGGCTCAGACATTCGCGCGCCGCCTTTTCCACCACGGGAAAATCACCGGCGCGGTGGCCGAGCGAACCATAACATTTTTGAAGGTGGAGCGGTACCGGATAATGCAGAGCACAGCCAATTTTGTGAGCCTCCAGATGTTTCTTCAGTTCATCACGACGCGGGTGACGCACGACGTAGAGATGGTACACGCTCTCCGCGTAATCCGCTTCCCGCGGCAATTGCAGCGGCGTGTCCGCGAGCAACTCGTGATACCGCTGCGCCACGCGCCGGCGTCCCTGTGTCCATTGTTCCAGGCGCTTCAGCTTCACCCCAAGAACCGCGCCTTGAATTCCTTCCATTCGATAATTGAACCCGATCTCGTCGTGATAGTAACGCTGAGTGGAACCATGTTCGCGTAACGAACGGGCGCGGGCGGCATGTGCTTCGTCGTTTGTCACCAAGGCGCCGCCTTCGCCGCAGGCGCCCAGGTTTTTTCCAGGATAAAAACTGAAGCCGGCCAGCGCTCCGAATGTTCCGACGGTTTTGCCCCGATATTTGGCGCCGTGAGACTGACAGGCATCTTCTACCAACGACAGGCCGCGTTTGCGGCAGATCGCCAGCAAGGGATCCAGATCGCAAGGATGCCCATACAAATGGACTGGCATGATGGCCTTGGTGCGCGGGGTAATGGCTCGCTCGACCCGTGTGGGATCCAAGGTGAAGGTCTGATCGTCAATGTCCACGAAGATCGGGCGGGCGCCGACATAAGAGATCGCCCAACTCGTCGCCACGAAGGTGTGAGGGGTGGTGATGACTTCGTCACCCGGGCCGATGTTTAGCAGCCGCATCGCCACATGAAGCGCCGAAGTGCCGCTGTTGAAACCAACCGCATGTTGCGCCCCGCAGTAGCGGGCGAAGTCGCGCTCAAATTGGGCGACATCCGGGCCGAGACAAAACGAGCAGTTGTCCAAGGTTTTGGCGATGACGGCATCGAGTTCTTTGCGCAAGGGTCGCAGTTGCGCCGGCAGATCGAGATAAGGGATGGGTTGATTCATGATGATGGCAAAGTAGCAGCGTGATGGGTAAGGGAGAATGTCGTGACAAAACAATCACTAGTATCGATATCCGAGTTCGACTCCGACTTGCCGGCTCAAATATGAAAACCCGGAGGAGGCGGGGGAGGAGTCGTTGCGGCTATATTGGTAGAAGGCTGCCAGTGATCCACGCTTCAGGAACAAGTAACTCAATCGCGCGTTCAACGCGTAATAATCGTCGGTGCGGAGGTTGGAGCTGCTGGCGGTGGAACCGACATACTTGACGGTGTGGTACTCGCCGCCCAGGTCGGCGTAAATTTTCTTGAACAGACGTTGGTTCAGATTCGCGCCCACGGAGGTGTTCTCGACCACCTCATTCGCGAAATAGGAGGCGGACACGGTGCGTTCTGCGCGCAGGGAAATTTTTGTCACCTCAAACGGCATGTATTCAACGGCGGCACCAAAAACTGGATTGATCACGTCACTCGCTCCCCCGACATGAAACTGACGGTCTTCTGCACCAGCGCGCAGTTGAAAACTCAGCTTGTCAGTAGCCCGCCAATTGATCCGCCCCTGCAATTGCTCATACGTCATATCGGGGCCAGTCTCCACATCAACAAAACCAAAACCGGCGCCGATGGCGATGTTGAGACGCGGAAAGAATTGATAATTAAGCCAATCCAGCGTTGCCCATTCGCGCGAGCTTTGAAAATCCTGAGCATCTCTGAAAACCTGGCTGAGGCCCAGATCCAGCGACATTTTGCTGTTCATGCGATAGGAGCCGTTGATCCCGGTGGAATAGGTGTCCTGGGCGGTCTGGGTACCGGTTTCGATGAGCGGCGCGGAGGAGCGAGTGAAACCTTGCGAAAGTCCAAACACCCAGTCTTCAAACGTCGTGCCGCCCGTCAAGATGACATTATGATCGAGGGTGTCCTGGAAGTTTGTCCTCGAATAAAATCTCCAAGTAGGCGTGTAATCAAGTTTCCAATGGCTGCCGATCTCCAGCAGAAACCCCGGCGCGAGTTCGTGGATGACGGTGATCACGGGCTTGTTGGTCGTGGCCAGGATTCCATCGGCATAGAGAAATCGGTACAGCAAGTGCGGCCGGAGGGTCAGCGGTCCCCACTTAAATGGTTGGTCTGCTTTTTCACCGCTTGCCGCGGTCCCCGCCGGAGCGAACACGTCCATCTCGTTGGTTTGGACCGGTCCCCACCGAAACTCCGAGGTCCCCGGCCCGCCACCGGGAGTGGTGCCCGGCGGTGACAACATGTCCGTAACGCCGGATTGCAATTGTTGCAGCGCCGGCGGCACGGCCGGTGACAGGGATCCCGGGCTGAGCACTTGTTGCGCCGGTGCGGGCTGGGCCATGGCCATCAAGAGGAGCAGCACGGTTATCAACTCAATCCCGAAACTCCTTCTCCGGGCAACCAGGCGGATCTGATTTTGAAGGTTCATAATGACAAGTTGGTCCCCCGTTGTTTCAAACCTGAGCACGGTAAGCAAGGAGTTTCCTGATCGGGCATCAATTCCAACGCAGCTCCAATGCCGGCGTCGCCGCGCGCCATTTGCGCAGGGCGTCCTCCACGGCTTCCCGGGCAGAACGCATCCGCACGCCGGTGGCCAGCATCTTGGAAACATCGAGAATACAGTTGGACCACGGCGCTTTGGCCCCCGCGCCCCAATGCCCTTCGCCATCCCCCGAGAATTCGAAGTGATGATCCGGCTTGAGGATGCGTTGAATCATTTCAACCACCTGCCGCGTTGTAAGGACTCCGGGGTTGGTAACATTGTAGATACCGAACGGCGCATTGCGCTCCCAGAGTTCCAGTGCTGCCCGGACAAAGTCTCCCAGGTGTGAAATCGAGTTCACTCCGTCATAAACCCTGGCGCAATGCTGAAGCTTCGACAAAAAATTGCGCGGTTCGTCCCGCTCGTTGAACGGAATGCCGGGCCGCCAGATGAAGCTTTGGCCCATTGCTTGGATCGCCTTTTCAGCCAGCGCCTTGGTACCACTGTAAAAACTCCAGGGCGCACTCTGGGACGAATAATTCGGTTCATCCCATTCGGTAAAACCGCGGATTTTTTCAGGATGCTCGGCAAAGAGCCGTCGCAATTCGGACTGGTTGAGGTTTGTTTCAGTTGAGGGTCTGCCGTCATGCACCAGCTTTGCGCCCGCGTAAATATAACCTGAAGAGACGTGTCCCCAGGGCGTGTTGGTCATCAGACACACGCGCGCGATGACTTTCGGCAGCAGAACATTGGCGCAGAGAGTTTGCTCGCGCGCCACTTCGCAGGCGTCCACATTGGGTTTCCCCATGTAACCCGCAGCATTGATGATAAACTCAGGCTGCGTCTTGCGAACATAATCGAACAAAAGATCAAAGTTGGTGTAATCAAATGCCTGGCGAGTCAAAGGAATGAACGGCCATTGGCGTCTGCGCAATTCGGTTGCAAAAGCCTGACCGACGTAACCACTCGCTCCCAACAGCAGGATCATAACGGAAATCCTTCTTACCTTGTGCTCAAGCCTTCCAAACCTGGCCGGACTTTGATTTCACATCCGCCAGGGCATTGCGCGTATCCACGATGCAGGGCGACCACTCCGCCAGTTCCTGATAGTTAATCGACTGATGGTTGGTGGCGATGATGACGACATCGAAACTTTGCAGTGTTTCCCTGTTCCAGCTCACCGATCGGGTGCCCGCCCAATGCGGATGCTCGCGCGTCGGGCGCACGACCGGCACGAAGGGATCGTAATAGGACACCGCCGCACCGCGTTCTCCTAGGAGGTCCATCAGAACATAGCTGGGGGACTCGCGATCATCATCCACATTGGGCTTGTAGGCCAGGCCGAGCACCAACACCCGACTTCCGTTCAACGATTTTCGTTGTGCGTTTAGGGCTTCAGCCGTCCGGTTGATTACATAGGTTGGCATGGCGGTGTTAATCTCGCCTGCCAGTTCGATGAAGCGGGTGTTTTGACCATACTCGCGGGCTTTCCAGGTAAGATAAAATGGATCGATTGGGATACAATGACCACCCAGTCCCGGTCCTGGATAAAACGCCATGAAGCCGAAGGGTTTTGTCTTGGCCGCCTGAATCACTTCCCAGATGTCAATGCCCATGGCCCCGTACACGAGCTTCAGTTCATTCACCAGGGCGATGTTCACACTGCGAAAAATATTCTCCAGCAGCTTGGTCGCTTCGGCGGTCCGACAGGAGGAGACGGGGACCAGCGTTTTGATGGCCTGGCCATAAAGCGCCTTGGCGCGTTCAAGGCAAGCCGGCGTGTAACCACCGATCACTTTGGGAATCATTTGAACCTTGCTCTGCACATTGCCCGGATCCTCCCTCTCCGGCGAGAACGCCAGGTGAAAATCGACACCCGCATTCATTCCAGACCCGGCTTCCAGCACCTCGCGCAAGTCTTCATCGGTGGTGCCCGGATAAGTCGTGGATTCCAGCACCACGAGCGTCCCCTTTGTCAGATGAGGCGCAATCGATTTGCCGGTTTGAATAATGAACGAGATATCCGGCTCGCGGTTCTTGTTCAGCGGCGTGGGCACGCAAATGATGACTGCCTCGACTTCCCGGACTCGTCTGAGGTCGGTGGACGCGCTGAATTTGCCGGCGTTCGTCGCCTCCGCAATGCTCTCGGGAGGGATATGTTTGATATAACTCCGTCCCGCCTTGAGCGCCTCAACCTTGACGGGATCGATGTCCAGTCCCAAAACCGTCACTCCCGAACGCGCGAACTGCAGCGAAAGCGGCAGTCCAACGTAACCCAAACCGATGATTGCAATCTTCATTTTTGTTTGTTCCTTTCTCTTTGATTCAGTGTCTGGTTTATTTTGATCCAAAATGCTTTCCAGTCCGCTTGTATCCTTCGGGAAAAGATGGTGAGTATTTGGTAAACAGATCGACGGAAGTTTTTGTCGGTAAAGCAGGCAGCGCTCTCAAGTGAAGTCTGACCGGTTACCTGACTGGTGTTTCCGGCTTGCTCTCGTAGTCCACCTTTGCTGATTCAACCGCAGGCGATCATCTCTCTCACTTCACCTGTCCGAGAAGCAACTTCCGGCAATGGAAGGCCTCGGCGCACCGCGTCGGTGACGCAGCCTCGATGCCGCGAACCCGCATCAGGCCGTTGAAAAGGTCCTCGGAAAACCATTGCTTGCTCCTTTGCGTGCCGAAGTAGCGCATCAGCCATTTCACCTTCTTACGACTGATGGCATCGCTCAGCGGCACAAAGAAGTTCGGCGAACCCAAGTCGGCATCATACTTTGGGATCTCGTATTCCAGAATGAGGTGATTCCTAAAAGTGTTCCAAGTCAACTCGCACACCATGCGATGGTCCTGGTGCAAATCGTGCCGGAAGTGAGTAAAGATGACATCGGGCGCAAAGGTTTTCTTGAGTTCCTCGAAGCAGTCCTTCACTGGCGCGCCGATGTACGGCAGGAAACCATCGCGGAAGGATTTCACCACAACTGTTTTCCGCCGCACCCCGCGCAGGAACGCGTTCGCACTGCGCTCCGCCTCCTTCGCTCGCGCCGGATTGGAGCTGAGGACCAGCCAGTAGAACTCGAGCTTGTCCGAGCCTTCGATCAGGCGGAGAACCGTCCCCCCGCAGCCGATCTCAATGTCATCGCTGTGCGCGCCCAGGCACAGAACCCGCCTCACCCCATCCAAATTAAACGCGATCACGCCATTTCCTTCGTCAAGGCTTATGATTCCAGACAGCCCACGGCGCGTTGCCACGGCTGAACACGTCTTCCAGTTCCTGTCGCTCCTTGAACGTGTCCATGCACGCCCAGTAGCCTTCATGCGGGTGGGTCATGAGTTTGCCTTCGCTGATCAAACGCCGGAACGGCGCCTCCACCAACTCTTCACCGTCCTGCATGAAATTGAAAATCTCCTGCCGCAAAACGAAGAAACCGCCGTTCATCCGCGCGCCGGATTTGGCCACGTGCTCAATGCTCTTCACGCTTCCATCCGCGTCACTGTTGATCAAGTGGAAGCTGGCCCGCGGTTTGACTCCCACAAAACAAGCTATGTTTGAAGTTTGTTCGAAGGAACGGATGACCAAGGGAATCTGGACATCGGAAAGGCCGTCCGTGTAATTGGCCAGAAACATCGCTTCGCCTTGGAGATGTTTTTGCACGGCCTTCAGGCGCTGACCGATGTTGGACGTCAACCCGGTGTCCACAAACGTAATCTTCCAATCGTCAATGTCGCGGCTCAGCAGCTCCAGATCCTTCCCGCCTTTCGAGAGGACGAAGTCGTTTGACAGGCACTCGTTGTATTCCAGGAAATAGTTTTTGATGACGTCCGCCTTGTATCCGAGACACAAGATGAAGTCCTTGTGGCCGTAGTGCGCGTAATACTTCATCACGTGCCAGAGAATGGGCCGATAGCCGATCGGCACCATCGGCTTCGGGACCGCCTCGGAAAACTCGCGCATCCTCATGCCGAACCCGCCGCAAAAAAGGACCACCTTCATCTTAGTTTCTCTCCAATTTCAATTTGTGCTTTGTTCTTATCCGCATTACTTGGAGACCCCGGAGCCGGTCAGCGCTTCCGCTCGCTTGGGTTGGGCGGTTTGCGGCCGGTGACTGGATTGGCCGCGCGCCGATACCGAGCCCGCCATCAAATCGGCCAGCCAGGTCTCGCCGCGAAAATGTCGGTACTGCTCGGCCCGCAGCCGATCGGCCAGACGATTGGGCGGCAGTTCCACGTCGTCATAAGTGATGACCGCGTCCTTCTTGACTGACCGAATTAGTTTGCAGCCTTCGACCAAACCTTCCGGCAAATAACGATTCTGGCTCATCTCATCGACATTCACGGCTTCGCCGTAAGTCATGTACCTGCCGTAATCGTCGAGCACCTCACCGGAGTTAAGGTCGCGCTTCGCCACCGCGCATACTTCAACGACAGGGCCGCCCAAGGGCTTGGCCAGTGAATCGCGGAACAGGACCACACGGGCGATGGACATCGGCGTCTCGAAGTGCACCAGATGGTACGGAATGAAAAAAGAGTAAAGCGGCCCGTCACCCATCTTGTACAGATTCAGATAATGCTGCTGCTTGGGATCCGGATGCTCCGCGAGGCAATAAACCTTCGTCAGCGGCGTGCCCACCACGTAATCGACAATGCCGCCGAGCCGGCGCAGATCGTCGATGTCATACAGTTTGCCGATCTTCATCACGTCATCCTTGTAATCAAGCCCGCGGGACATGCCGCGCGACTTGACCACAAATCCGGTGGCATTGGCCACAATGGTCTGCTCGAAGCTGATCTTCGAACCGTCGGCAAAACTCGTGACCATGGCGGGATTCTGTCCCCACTTTTCAGCAAAGCCTTTTTGCGTCGTCGGATTGCGATAAGGATCTTGCAAGCCTTTGATGTTACCGACGACTCGCGGAGTCAGTCCAAGTCCCTTGACCCAGCGGTAAAGATTCATCTGAACCCCAGGCTCGTCACCGTCGCAGGCCGACATGATGGCGCCGTATTTGGCGGCATGCACTTGAAGAATTGGGCCGATGGTAGCGTCGAGTTCGGCGTTCATCAGCACCACGTCTTTCTTATGCTTGAACGCCTCGATCACGACGTTCGCGCCGAACTCAACTGATCCTGTCACATCCACCAAGACGTCGATTTGTTCCGACCGCGCCAGGAGAAAGGCGTCTTCCGTAACCACCGCTTTGCCGGCGCGGAGAGCATCTTCCAACTGGCTCTGCGTGGTGGCGACAACGATGTCCTTAAGTCCTGAATACTCGAAGACATGAAACGCCTTTTTGAGATTGCGACAGTAAATGGCAACCATGCGCATGCCGGGAACGCTGTTGACGATCTGGTTGGTCAGACCTTGGGCCATGAACCCGGCGCCCAGCAACGCGACGCGAATCGGTTTGCCCTGCTCGTGGCGGGCTTTCAATGCATTATCAACGATGATCATTGTTTGTTTCCTTCATGCTCTACATTAAACCTGTGAGTGCTGCCATCACATCGACGGCAGCATTGGAGCGAATGGCTCAAATCGTCATCCGCCGTTTAACTTCAGACTCAATGTCCTTCAGCAGTCCGAACTTCTGGTCCTTCTCCGAAATCACGGCAACCGGCAGCGGCCACTTGAGGCCCAGGCGCGGATCGTTATACATCAAACCGCTCTCCGCGCCGGGTGCATAGAACTCGCCCACTTGATAACTGGTTTCGGTGTCGTCCCGCAGCGCCTGGTAACCGTGGGCAAAACGCTCAGGCACATAAAGCGCAGTGTGATTGTCCTCGTTCAATTCGACGGAAATGTGCTGCAGGTAGGTCGGGCTTTCGGGGCGAAGGTCAACAATGATGTCGAGAATCGCGCCGCGCGTGGCACGCACGAGTTTAGATTCCGCCGCGGGCGGAAACTGGAAATGCATCCCGCGTAATGTTCCCTTCTTAAAGTTAAAGGCGACATTCGCCTGTGCAATGATCGGTTTCAACCCATGCGCCTCAAACTCCTTCTGACAATAGGCGCGCGCGAAGAATCCGCGCGAGTCCTCCCGCCGCTCGAGGTCGATGATAAAGGCGCCCTTCAGTTTCGTCTCAGTGAATATCATGATTGTCGTTCGCTTTGATAAGTTGAATCTGTCTGAATTGGAATGGAAAACTGTATCGCCACGGATCTAACGGTATGCAGTGTGATCATAGACCCCGGTAGAGTGGCCGAAGAGCAGACAACAAGCAACAGTTCCCGCCCCTCATTGTGTGAGCACGACCCGGCTGCTTTGGTTGGTGCCGAGCAGCAAGCCGCCGCCAATGTTGGCTTTTTGCAACACTACTCCACTGAGCTTCATCGACTTGGCGCTTGCCGGATCCGTCACGCCACCTTTGAATGTGCCGGTGGGCAGAGAGAAACTCATCGTCAGCCGGTTACTGCTCTGGTTGATGAGCCGGTTGTTGGCGGCCAGCGTCACCGAATTGGTGAAGTCTGCGGCAAGGTTGCCCCCAGTGAATTCCACCAATGCATTCGTCAGGTTCAGAATGGTTTCCGAGCCGCCAACCGGCGGGACATAAACCGAACCAACCACGTCGCACTCGTTGGTAAAACCCGCCGGGTAAAACGGCGAAATGCCCCCCGCAGGCTTGATCCAACTTAACTTGCCATCAAGATCGCTGTTGGATTGGTTGGTGAACCTCAGCCAGCTTACTATCGCGCCTTTGCCAGAATAGAGCGCAACATACAAGGGCCAGTCGCCGTTCTTGGAAAGCGACACGCCTTGAGTGACTTTGGTACCGTCGGCCAGTACCCCGCCAAATCTCACCGCACCACTGGTACTGACACGCACGGTGCCGAAACCATCACCCGCTGGAACGGATGGATCGTTGTCGGGTGGGATGAGCAGGGTGTAGCTGCCGGCGAAGGGTGCGGGATACGTTTTGGAATCAAACACCACCCGCTCACCCAGGAGCGGAGACACCCAGGTGCCGTCGGTGATGCGGCCAAGAATCTGATCGGCCTGATCGCCCTCGCCCCCTTGCAATTCCACGGTCAACGGACTGGCGCCCGGACGCTGAATGACGTTCGTAGCCTGGCCTTGCGCGTCAAGCTGGCCGCTGATGGAATAGCGGCTGGTTCCCATCTGCAGGCGTCCCGAATATGTCCCCTGCGTAGTCGTTGATAACGTGAAGAAGCCTGAGCTGCTTTGCCGGACCGCATTATCCTCGTAGAACAAACCATTGTAACTGCCTCGAGTCGGCGCGGATGAATTCATCGTCGTCTCGAGCAGCAGAACCCAGTCGCGATCGCCAACGCTGTTATTTCCGGGTGGCGTAAAGGAGTACGGACCAGTGTTGGCCAAAGGTGAACCGGGGATGGTCGTATAGTTTCCCGAGGTTGGATCATACCAACGAGCTTGTGCGCTCCCGCTCATGACAGTGAGGTCAACCGTGATATTACCCGCACGGCCGGGCGGCAGATACGCGACTAATAAACTTCCTGTGGAGGTCGCGGCAGCGGCGACATAGTCCGAACTGTCGGGCGTGCCTCCACCCGCAGTGACAAGTGTCCTCATTCCTGCAAGACCTGACGGTACCAGTTCAAACCAGGCGACGGAGTTGATGAATGCGTTCAGCCGGCCCATATCACGCGAGCCTTGGGTGTTGAGATGGCTGCGCCATCCCGCGTTGAAGGGCCAAACGTAACCGTTGCCAGAAATATATCCGCCGATCGCACTCAGCCATCCCCACCATTGAAAACGGCGCACCGGCTGGGTGGCACTCGGGTTGTAACCGTTCCCATCTGGGGGCGGACCTTCTTGATCATACGGCTCTTCGAGCAGGAACGCCGGCTCGACAGGACTGTGGCTGTACGCCTGGCGACCCTGGCTGCTCACATCGCCAGCCCAGTTGTAAACGCCATTCAGACTCATCAAGGAACCGAAAAGGCTCTGATCAGTGGCGTTCATTCCCGAGGCCCACTCGGCGCTGAAAAAAACGGATTGCTGTTGGGGCACGCTAGTCAGGCCGCTCAAGAGTGCATTTTCCACGTCGGCTTGAGCCGTGGTGAATGATCCGTCGTCCCCGCCCATCATCCATATCAGATTCTTTTGATTTTTATAGCGATTCGCAAGAAACGCGCCATAGACATTCATTTTAGCGGCACCATTGGCTGTCATTTCCTGCATCCAACCCTGATCAGCACCTTGGTAGCCGACATAGGAAGGAAAGAAAAAGACGACGACACCTTTGGAGTCGCAATAGTTCAGGAAGGAATCAACGTAACTCCAGTATGCCTCATTCGGCGTACTGAAATCGGGTGCTTCGCTATTGATGTCGGAATAGGCAAGGGTTCCACTCCAGTTGGCACCATCCAGCCGCTTTAAAAATGGCAGATCTCCATTTCCGTTGAATGGCGGCTGGTTCCCTCTGGGGTCGTGATCGAGGACGTGCATCTCGATCGAATTATACCCTCGTGAGACGCTATCGGTTATGAAGGTTTGGTAATCTGTATTGGTGAGCGAAATGACGAACCAGGCGGTACGCCCCAGTATTGGAAACGGCACATTTTTCTGATCGACCAAATATCGTCCATTAGCGCTCTTCTTCAGCGGAAAGGTGGCCGCGATGCTCGTCACGCACAGCAAAACGCCCGCCGTGAAAAGCAGCATGTGTTGCCTCACTCTCATGTCTTGCCACCTTTGCTCATTTCGAACAGAAGAACGAAAGACGTCACTTGGGCATCGACACAGCACGGTAGAATCGCACCGCATTGGTCGTAGCCTGGTCCACAAACTCCACGGACCCTGTCGTATTGTCCTGCACATCCAGTTTGCTCCAGTTGAGCAAATCGCTGGACGCTTCCAAAGCGTAACTCAC
>JACQFP010000055.1 GCA_016200005.1 Verrucomicrobiota bacterium
CGTTGCTCCGACTCGTCTCGGCCCTGCTCCAGGAAACCAGTGAAGTCTGGGAAACCGGAAAAGTTTACCTCAACATGGAATGCCAAACCTAGCCCTCAGTTTGATGCTCAACAAATTTACAGAAAAAGAATTGCGCCGCCCGTGTAATTTGACGCGATGACGATCAGGCCGTTGTTGTAATGGTGAAAGCTCCGTCGACTTTTGTGGTGCTTCAGAGAGTCGATGATGTCTCCGTTAACTGCTGAGTTGCGAACTTCGTAGCGGAGGTTCAAGTCGAACAGACGCCAACCATAATCCTTGAACGCTTTAAACAGGTCGCCAGCGTTAACGAGGAAATAGCAGTAATCACGGGCGTGCAGAACGCCTGAATCTGGGATTCGCCAATCCAACTGAATCTGGTCCGTTGCGCGCGACGCACCAACAATGAATTCGTCAACGAGATCGTCGACCTGCTGAAGGAGGATTCGAACGTTCTTCTTCTCGTACTCCTTTTTCACCTCGCGGAAGCCATCCTCTGCGCGGTCGTTTAGCCGTCCAAATACGATTAGCAAGAAAGTCAGCGAGAAATCTTCTTGATGGCGGTCAGCGGCGATGAGCGAGTAGAGGTGCCGCACGCGATCGTTCACCGTGAGCTTTGAGTCTCCGATCAGGTACCGAAGCGCGTCGCGAGCATCGTTGAGCACGTTTGGGCCAAAAGATCTGATCTTCTCAGGGTGAGCTTCCAGCCAATCCCTCTCCGGGATCTTGCATTGAGCGACATGATAAAGTTTGTCTTTGGTGGAGTAGAAATCAATTCCGCAATCGTGCTTGCCAGCCGTTCTGTGCGTGGTGGCAGCACTCCCAAGGGCGTACTTGGTCATGCAATAGTCTTCAAACGCAGCATGAAAGTCGCCCAGTTCCGGTTTCTCGTCGCGGAGCTCTTCAAGATGTTTCGACAAAAGCTCCGTTCCCAGTTTGATCTGCTCGGGGTCTAGCGTCATGGGTAATCACTTAACAAACAAATCATGATACATCAAGATTGGTTGGAGCCATGAGATTTTTCCCCTCACTACGGCCACAACAATTCAACTCGCCGCTCTTTGGCAATCACTTCCGTCGAGACGCCGAATTTTGGCGCGGTGCACATGACGATGTAGTCGAGCGCGCTCGTATTCAATCCAATTCCGA
Organism: Verrucomicrobiota bacterium; assembly: GCA_016200005.1. Taxonomy (NCBI): domain Bacteria; kingdom Pseudomonadati; phylum Verrucomicrobiota; species Verrucomicrobiota bacterium. The sequence continues at coordinate 1,168 of JACQFP010000055.1, forward strand.
TCCATGACTGCAGTGATAGCTAAAGCAACAACACGGTTGCCCCGGTGGTCTTGCGCACCTCCAAGTCGCGGTGAGTCTGCGCGGGATTGAGCTCAGCTAAACAATGATGCGCGCAAGGCCATGCGGTGCTCGCGCCACCAGATCAGGAATAGCGCCGCCAGCGTCAACAACGTATTCTCGGCAAGCTTGCGACAGATGAACACTTCGCCAGCGCCGCAGCCGCAATCGAACTTGATGGCGCAAAATGGGAGGCCGCTGGTTTCATGCAGACCCATCGCGCGGTTCAGCACAACGATGGTGAAGGGCACGAGCATCGCCACGAGCATCAATGCAACGCCCCGCACGGCGACACCGGCGATCAGCAACAAACCGCAGAAGATTTCAAACCACGGCAGTCCGGCGGCGATCAAATTCAGCAGCAACGGCGTGTGCGTGAGGTCGTATTGACGGACCAGTTTCAAAAACTCCACCGGGTGCAGCGCCTTGCTCAGGCCCATGTAGATGAACAGTCCGCCGAGGATCAGGCGCGCCAACAGTGCCACCAACCAAACATTCCGCGATTTGGCCACCGTTGAATTCATCGCACTGCCTCCTTCATTACACGACTGCCGCGAGCGCCGAGTTCGACCGGCTCACCATGCTGTGTCCACTCGGCAATTCCGCCCGCGTAAACGAACAATCGGTCGGCGGGAACGCCCGATTGCGTCAACATGATGGCTGTGAACTCGCTGTCTTCGCACTCCCCGCCATTGCAATACACGACGATCTGCTCCGCGGACATGCAGGCGCCCAGGACTGCGGGCAGATACTTCTCCGGTCGATAGTGGTCCAGTTGATGCGCGCCCGGAATGTGCCCTTCCTGGAAGTGCTGGTCGTCGCGCGCATCCACGAAGAGCACCAGCCCAGAAGCGTATCGCGCATCATGCAAGAGAGAAACAACGTTGGTGTGCTCGATGATTTGAAGACCTTTGGAACGCAGTCGCGACGCGGCATCGTTCGTGGTCACGACTGAAGTTGTCGGAGTGTTGGTTAGTGTGACGGCGGCTACTCTGGGCATAACACCCCCAGGAAAATAATCTCGGTTCAGGGCCAGCCCGCGGGGCGAGAGCTGATTTGCCATCAGCGCAACCATACTGCCGCATAGAAGGACGAGCGCACCTTCAACCAAAACCCGTCGCCAGTCGCTCACGCGCGGTTCTGGTGAACTGGCTGCGGGGGGTTCCATCACTTTGTCGGCGCGGCGGCAGGAGCAGGAGCCGTCACCGGCGCCGGATAAAACGGCACGGTGACCACCGGCACCTGCGGATCGCTGGTATTGATCTTTAGTTCGGCGCGCTGGCCGGGCGGGAGTTGGAAGCCGGCGGGGAATTTCAACGCGACATTAAAGACATGGCCCGTCTGCCGTTCGCCAACCTGGACCGTGACATTGGTCAGGCTCACTGTGGGATCAGAGAGAGCAATGGGTGCGGTCTGGTTGTTCCAGATCGTCACATCATATTGCGCGGCTTTGGCGAGCGGTCCGGACTGCACCATCAATTGAGCGGGCGTGACGACGACTGGTTGCGGCACCATCGCAATCGCCGTGATCATGATGTTTGGCAGATTGGTGGAGGAAGACTTCGCCGTGATGGCGCCCTGCACGTTGCCGATTTTCAGAGGCGGCACGGTGGCAATCACAATCTCGAACTCCTTGCCCGGCGTGACTTCCTTCAAGGTGGCGGCGAAAGATGGATTGCCGCTTTGCAGGTCGGTGATTTCGAGAGGTTGGCCAGTCCTGTTGGTCACGCGTACCACGCGCACCTCATTCGTTTGCGGATTTGCTGGATTGAAGACAACGACGTTGGGCGCGACATCAATAGGCTTCCAGATTTCGCCTTTGATCTGCAGCACCACGGTGGGTTGCTTGGAATCGTTGCAAGTGACGGTGGCTGTTTTGATGACTGTGCCGCCGTAACTTGCGACGTTCAACTGAAGCGGAATCTTGCCTGTCTGGCCAGGTTCGACGCGCTTATCCCAAGCGCCGGCGGTCGTGCAACCGCAGCTAGGTTTCACGTCGATGATCTCCAACGTGGCGTTGCCTGTGTTGGTGAACACGAAGTCGGCACGAACAGGATTTCCATTGGACGACGTGCCGAAATCAAAGATCGTGGAGGCAAACTGTATCTTCGGCGCATTGGTCGTGGCAGTCGCGACGCTGGCGCCAGCGGGTGCAGGCGCCGCCGGGGATGGATCGGCGGCTTCGACAACCACGATCGTGGCTAAGAAAATCCCTGCACAAATAGTCTTCATGTTCATATCGGCGCTAAATGTAACTGAGCATCCAGAAAAATCGAGCGTTTTATTGTGCGCCTGAACGGCACGTGGCCACACGGATTCAACGTGGTGTTGGCGGGGGTGCTTCTAAGTAACTATGCAGACCGACGAACCCCTCCCCCTTACCCTCTCCCCATCGGATGGGGAGACGGGCGTGTTCAACTGCCTGGTTCCGGCTAAGGCAAGAGCACGGTCGAACCGGTGGTTTTGCGCGCTTCGAGGTCGCGATGTGCCTGTGCCGCTTCGCGCAACGGGTAAGTTTGGTTGATGGCAATCTTGACCGCCTTGCGCTTTACCACGGCAAACAGTTCGCGAGCCGCCCGCACCAGGTCCTCCCGTCGGTCGGTGTAATGAAACAAAGTCGGGCGCGTCAAAAACAATGAGCCTTTCTGCGAGAGAACGGCAGGGTTGAATGCGGCCACCGGCCCGGAAGCGTTTCCGAAACTCACCATCAGTCCGAGCGGCGACAGGCAATCAAGCGAATCCATAAATGTGTCTTTGCCGACTCCGTCATAGACCACCGGTACTCCCTTGCCCTTCGTGATTTCTTTCACGCTCTCGACGAACTTTTCTCTGGCTGTGACGATGACGTGTTTGCATCCGGCTTTCTTCGCAAGCGCAGCTTTCTCGTGGCTGCCGACGGTGCCGATTACAGTTGCGCCGAGATGTTTTGCCCATTGACAAAGAATCTGACCCACACCACCCGCCGCCGCGTGCACAAGAATCGTGTCTCCTTGCTTGACGTTGAAGGTGCGTCGGATGAGATACCACGCGGTCATGCCCTTGAGCATGATCGCCGCGGCGAGTTGATCGGCGATGCCAGCCGGTATTTTCACCAAGCGCTCCGCCGGACGCAACAGCACTTCGGCGTAGGCACCGATGGGGTTCGCGTAGGCAACACGGTCGCCGACCTTGAACTCTTTGACTCGCGGACCGACCGCTTCAACGACGCCTGCGCCCTCCATGCCGGGCGTAAACGGCAGCGGCACTGGATAAAGTCCGCTGCGATGATAGGTGTCGATGAAGTTGAGGCCGACGGCGGTGTTGCGCACAAGAGCTTCGCCCGGACCGGGCGTTCCAACCTGAACTTCTGCCCAGCGCATTTTTTCAGGGCCGCCGGTTTCGTGAATGTGGATTGCGTGAGGCATGGCTATTCTCCTCTGGACGTTTTAATTGAACTGAAAAGGTTCAGACTTGTCACAAGGACATGCTAATGGAACCGCAGCAAAGCTCAAGGTGCTTGCGCAGGCCAATTCGGAACAGACTTTAACTGCGCTTTTGCACTTCTACTTTCGATCAATTGCTTTAAAATTGTTTTTAGTGAAATCGTTCGTGTTCATTCTTCCGGCATCAACCCTCAATGGACGCAGCCCGGCAAACACTCCACGTTGTCATGAATGCTGACGCTGGTCCCAAAACCGCACCCCAACGTCTCGCCTCGCTCGACGCGTACCGCGGCTTGGTCATGTTTCTGATGATGGCGGAGGTGTTGCGATTTTGCGAGGTGTCGGCTGCTTTGCCTGCTTCCGGTTTCTGGAGATTTCTGTGTCACCATCAAAGCCACGTGCCGTGGGTTGGCTGTGCACTGCACGACCTCATTCAGCCGGGCTTTTATTTTCTCGTGGGCGCGGCGTTGCCGTTTTCCATCGCGAGCCGCCGCGCACGGGGACAACTGTTTCCGGCCATGTTCCGGCACGCCGTGATACGCTCACTGATCCTCATCGTTCTGGGCATGGCCGTGAACGCCATCCATGCGTGGAAGGAGTTTTTCAACTTAATCGACACACTCACCCAGATCGGTCTCGCCTACAGCTTTCTTTTCCTGCTGGGGTTCCGTCCGGTCCGCGATTGGTGGATCGCGCTCGGTGTGATCTTAACCGGCTATTGGCTCTTCTTCGCGCTTTACCCTGTGCCCGGGGCTGATTTCGATTACGGGAGGGTGGGCGTCACACAGGAATGGCTGGGTCAATTCGGGGTGACGGGCTTCGCCGCGCACTGGATGAAAAACTCCAACGTCGCTTGGGCGTTTGACACCTGGTTTCTAAACCTGTTTCCGCGCGGTGGCCCGTTCGCTTACTACGTAAATGGGCTTACGACACTCAATTTTATTCCGACCATTGGCACGATGATACTTGGCCTGATCTCCGGCCACGTGTTGCGAAGCGAACGTAGTCCGTGGGAAAAGGTTCGCTGGTTTGTGGTGGCGGGCGTCGTCGGCTTGTCAAGCGGTTGGGGATTGGGCGCGTTGGGTGTTTGCCCCGTCGTGAAAGCGATCTGGACGCCAAGCTGGGTGCTCTTCAGTGGCGGTTGGTGCTTTCTGTTCCTGGCGGCGTTTTATTTGGTGGTGGATATTTGGGGACAGAAGCGCGCGGCGTTCCCATTGGTCGTCATCGGCATGAATTCAATCGCGGCTTACTGCGGTACCCATGTCTATCAGGCTTGGGCGTTCGGCGCCCTTTACAGAGTGTTTGGTCGGGGGATCTTCAAACTGTTCGGCGACACCTACGAACCTGTCGTTTACGGCGTCGCGGTGCTTCTACTGTTCGAACTGGGCCTGTATCTGATGTATCGGCGAAAAATGTTCTTGCGAATCTAGGCCAGCCCGACCAACTCATTTCTTCGAAATGGCAACGGCTGCAAAAAACGCTCGCCAACCAAATTCGGAATGTCATATTGAACAGCGGAAATTCCTATGAAACCGAAACGTTGTGATCGCCGAACTTTCCTGCGCTGGAGCACCACCCTCGCAGTCGGAGTGCCGATGGCTTTCAAGCTCGGCGACCGGATTTTCGCGACTGAACGGCCCGTCACCGGCCTTCTCTCGCCGCTCACTCCAACGAGGGCCAACGCCAAAGTCGCCATCGTGAACTGCCGATCGTACGGAGCGGAGGTTGGACGCGCTTTGCAGCAGAGTTTTGACCTGCTTGGTGGCATCGGTTCGCTCGTCAAAAACAAAACGGTCACGGTGAAGCTCAATCTCACCGGCACGGATTTCACGCCCTACCTCAACCGTCCCGTCGGCGAAACCTACATGACGCATTACTCGACAGCGGCGGCGCTCGCTTCATTGCTCTTCGCCGCGGGCGCCAAGCGCGTGAGGTTTGTGGAATCCACCCAGAGCCGTTCGGAGTTGGAAGGCACATTGTCGTTGGCGGATTGGGACGTGAATGCGTTGCGGGCGCTGGGGAAGGTTGAATTTGAGAACACCCGGAACCTCGGCAGCGCCAAGCGCTATTCTCATGTTAAGGTTCCCACTGGCGGTTACCTGTTCTCTTCTTTCGAATTCAACCATGCCTACGAGGAAACTGACGTGATGGTTTCGCTGGCCAAACTCAAGAACCACATCACGGCCGGTGTGACGCTTTCGATGAAAAACCTCTTCGGCGTCACGCCAAACTCGTTGTACGGCGACCAGGCCGGCAACGAAGAAGCCACTGCTGGTCGCGGGCCACTCCACAACCCCAAAGGTTTTGAGAAAATCAAACTACCCGGATTGAAGGACGGGATTTCTGAGACTGACCCGACCTACCGCGTTCCGCATATCGTGGCGGACATTTGCGCAGCTCGGCCCATTCATCTCTCGATCATTGACGGCATCACCTCGATGAGCGGCGGCGAAGGGCCGTGGTGCCGGGATGCGGCGGAATTGAAGTTGACGACACCCGGCGTGCTCATCGTTGGGTTGAATCCCGTTTCGACGGACGCGGTTGGCACGGCAGTGATGGGTTATGCGAATCCGCGCGCGGCGCGCGGCACCAAACCGTTCCACTTTTGCGACAATCATCTCTTGCTCGCGGAGCAAGCCGGAGTGGGCACCGCCGACCTCGCGCAAATCGACGTGCGCGGGATTCCGATCGACAAGGCACGGTATCCTTACAGTTGAGACGAGCTTCTCCAGAAGCTTAGCGGCCAAAGGCCAAGCCAACCGACTGCCGACGTCAATGAACCAGACCCGAGCGTCACTGGTTCGAGTTCCTTTCCCCTGATGAGCCTGGTTTGACTTTGATTTGAGTCAAGGTCATGAGTTGCGGCTGCCCTGACTATCACCCCATGAAAACTCCGGACGGCTGTTCCAGATCGTCGGCCCTGATTCATCCACTGCTCGCGTTGCTTGTCTGCCTTTTCGGAATTCAGGCGCGCGCCATTGATTCATCTGCCGTGAAGAAACTCTTCGCAAATCCGCCACGCGAATACAGCACCGGTCCGCTCTGGGTCTGGAACGATCTGCTCACTGAACGGGAAATCCGCGACACCATGCGCGATCTCGCCAGCCAGAAAGTCAAACAGGTGTTCGTCCATCCGCGTCCCGGTTTGATGACGCCTTACCTGTCAAAAGACTGGTTCCGGCTGTGGAAAGTGGCTCTCGACGAAGCGAAACAACTCGACATGAATGTCTGGATTTACGACGAGAATTCCTATCCGTCGGGGTTCGCGGGCGGACTGGTGCCGGAGGCCATGCCGGAATCGCGCGGGCGTGGATTGATTTTGAAAGAGGCCAAATCACCGCCGCCTTGGGCCGATAATCTCATCGTGGTTTACCGCGTCGAGGGTGACGTTTCGGAAAACGTCACCGCCAAAATAAAAGCGGGCGAGGCGCTGCCCGAGGCGCGTTACCTCGTCGCATCCGAAGCGCGCGCCGCCAACTCACCGTGGCACGGCAATCGGAGTTATGTAAATCTGCTCTCGCCCGGCGTGACGGAGAAGTTTCTCGACATCACGATGGAGGCCTATCGGCGCGAGATTGGCGACCAATTCGGCCAGCGCGTTCCTGGTGTCTTTACCGATGAGCCGAACATCCGGCCAGCCGGCGGCTTGCCGTGGAGCGAGATTCTGCCGCAGGAATTCCAAAAGCGCTGGGGCTACAACCTCCTTGACCATCTGCCGAGCCTGACGCAGCCCATCGGTGACTGGCGGAAGATTCGGCACAATTACTATCAGGTCCTCAACGAACAGTTCATCGAGCACTGGTCCAAGCCGTATCACGATTACTGCGAGAAGCACGGCCTCGAATGGACCGGTCATTACTGGGACCACGAGTGGCCAAACTGCGTTGGCGTGCCGGACAACATGGCGATGTATGCCTGGCACCAACGCCCCGCCATCGACAGTTTGATGAATCAATACGCTGAGAACACGCACGCCCAATTCGGCAATGCGCGCATGGTCAGGGAACTCTCCAGTGTGGCCAACCAACTCGGTCAAAAGCGGACGCTCTGCGAAGTCTATGGCGCTGGCGGTTGGGACTTGCGGTTCGAGGACATGAAACGCATCGGCGACTGGCTCGCCGTGCTTGGCGTCAATACCTTCGACGAGCACCTTTCCTACGTCACCATTCGCGGTGCGCGAAAGCGCGACCATCCGCAATCGTTTTCATATCACGAACCGTGGTGGGAGGCGTATCACGTCTCTGCCGGCTACTTCGCCCGGCTCTCGGCGGCGCTCTCGCAAGGTCAACAAATCAATCGCGTGCTGATCATTGAGCCGACGACGACCGCGTGGATGTACCAAGGCGATCAGGCGCGGTTGAAGGAAATCGGTGATTCGTTTTTCCAGTTCTTGATGACCCTCGAAGCCGCTCAAGTCGAATATGACCTCGGCTCCGAGGACGTGATCGCCCGGCACGGCGCAGTCGAAGGGCAGGAGTTAAGAGTCGGCAAGCGGCGTTACCACACCGTTGTTTTGCCACCGATGATGAATCCACTCTCCACGCTTACGCCGCCGGTGAAGTTGAATCTGAACCGCCGAACGATGACGTTGCTGCATGACTTCGTAGTGGCACGAGGCTCGGTGCTGGACTGCGCTAAAGGGGTGGAGTGCATCGACGGTCAACGCGCGGACGCCGCACACTTTCCGGAGCTGCAGGTGATGCTGAACCAGAGCTGGAAGCGGGTCGAACCTGCCGCACTCCCTGAAATGTTATTGGCCTCGACGAAGGCCGACGGTTTCGCCATCACCCGAAAACCCGAAGACAAAGGCATTCTCTTCCACATGCGGCGACAACTCGACGATGGTGAGTTGTTATTCCTCGTCAACACCAGCATTGAATCACCCACCGCCGGCACGATTGAGTCACGCGGAAAGGGAATTGAACAATTGGATTTGGAAACCGGCACCACGAAGCCTTTCGCTTTTCGAGTCGATAAGGACGGCGTCCGCTCTGTGTTCAACCTTCCACCCTGCGGAAGTCTCCTACTGTTCCTGTCGAATAAACCGCGCCCACCGAAGCCGGAGATTGCCGCCCACGCGACGATGATCGCAGCCAGTGGTTCGCCTGAAATCCAGCGCGTGGAGCCGAATGTCTTGACATTGGACTACGTGGACATCACGGCCGGCGGCGAGACGCAAACGAATGTTTACTTCTATCAGGCCAACCGATTCGCCTTTTACAAAAACGGCATGGAGCGAAATCCGTGGGATAGCGCCGTGCAATTCCGCGACGAGCTGATTAAAAGAACTTTCCCAGCAGACAGCGGCTTCACGGCGAACTATCGCTTTATGATTCAAGAGAAAGTTCCGGCGTCGCTGTTCATCGTCATCGAACGCCCGGACCTTTACGGCATCTCCTGCAACGGCAAACGCATCTCGGCAAAGAAAGACGCATGGTGGCTGGACAAATCGTTTGGCCGGATCGACCTCGCCTCGGCGGCGCGCGTTGGGGAGAACGTGGTGACGATTAAAGCCAGTCCGTTCACAATTTGGCACGAACTGGAACCGGCCTATGTACTCGGAGATTTTACCCTCAAGGCGGTGGAAAATGGATTTGTTATCACGCCGGAATCTGTACTGCATCTGGGTCGGTGGAATGACCAAGGCCATCCCTTCTACAGCGCCGGCGTTGGCTACCGCGAGCAGTTCAAGGTGGACGCTCTCGCCAACAAGTATTTTGTCACGCTGAGCGACTGGTATGGCAGTGTCGCCAAAGTGCTCGTCAACGGAAAACCGGCGGGCTACATCACCCACGCACCGTGGCAGTGTGACGTTACAAAATGGGTCAAGCGCGGCAACAACAACATCGACGTGATTGTCATCGGCACGCTGAAGAACACGCTGGGGCCGCATCACGGAAAGCCGGCCCTCGGCAGCGCGTGGCCCGGCTCGTTCCAACGCGGCCCGAATCCTGGCCCGCCGCCGGGCGACAATTATTCGACAGTCGGCTATGGATTATTCAAGCCGTTTGGCTTGAAGGCCAACCCCCGCTGATCTCACAAGCTGTCGTTACGATGGGATCGACTTCGCGTGGTGACTGACCGATCCTACGCCCTGATGACACCAGACATGAACACCAAGCACTTGACCCGGCGACAGTTTCTCCGCTCGACCGCGGTGGCTCTGGCTGGTTGCGCTACGGCGATGTCGGCGGCAGATCTTTCAAGCGCGTCCGGGCAAAAGAAAGTGCTTCCGACACCCACGGCATCGCGTTTGCCGCGCTGGCGCGGCTTCAACCTCTTGGAAAAATTCATCGCCCAGCCGGGAGGCAATCCACCCTATCGCGAATCTGATTTCGAGTGGATTGCGGAACTGGGTTTCGATTTTGTCCGCCTCCCGATGTCCTACCTATGCTGGAGTGATCCCACTGACTGGTTGAAGCTGCGTGACGAAGAACTCAAGCACGTTGATCAGACCGTCGAGTTCGGACGCAAACACGGTGTGCACGTGAACCTGAACTTTCACCGCGCGCCGGGCTACTGCGTCAATCCGCCCAAGGAGCCGCTCAGTTTGTGGAATGATGAGAAGGCGCTGGAGGCTTGCGCCTTTCATTGGGCGCACTTTGCGAAACGCTTCAAAGGCATTCCCAATTCCCAGGTGACTTTCGATCTCCTCAACGAGCCGGGAGAAGTTCCTCAAGCAACTTACACCCGCGTCGTCAAGCGGCTCGTCGAAGCAATCCGCGCCGAAGATCCGGAGCGCCTGATCATCGCGGACGGCTTGAGTTGGGGCACGAAGCCCGTCGCCACTCTTGCCGAATTTCGCATCGCCCAAAGCACGCGTGGCTATGGGCCAACGCGCATCAGTCATTGGAAAGCGGGTTGGATGTCCGGCTCGGATCAATGGCCCGAACCAACGTGGCCGCTCACAATCAAATCAGGCAACGTGTGGGACAAGGAGCGTCTCCATCGGGAATACATCGAGCCGTGGAAAGCGCTTGAGGGCCGGGGCGTCGGCGTTCACGTCGGCGAGTGGGGCGCGTTCCAGCACACACCGCACAAGGTCGTGCTCGCCTGGATGCGCGACTGGCTTGAGTTGTGGCAGGAAGCCGGCTGGGGTTGGGCGCTATGGAATTTTCGCGGGTCGTTTGGCATTCTTGACAGCAATCGCGCAGACGTCGCCTACGAACATTGGCGCGGTCACAAGCTTGATCGCCAGATGCTGGAACTCATCCAGGCGCACTGAACGCAATGACGCGATCAACCATCAACGTCAGCGATGGGACAATGCGGATGCGAACCAGAATGCACCGACTCGTGTTTACGGTTTTGGCGATCATGGGGATTGCGGGCCAACCATCTTCAGGTGCAGAACCTCAATCCAGCCCCATCCCGGTCCCCGAGCCGAATGCGATTCTCGCCAGGCTGCAACCGGAACATCCTCGCTTGCTGGCCACGACGAAGGATTTCACGCGCTTAAAACAACAAATTGCAACGAACGCCCAGGCCAAAGCGTGGCACGATGCGCTTCAGCGCGATGCGGAGAAGATCCTTGCGGACCCGCCGTCGCGCTACGAAATCCCGGACGGTCTCCGTTTGCTGGCAACGAGCCGTCGTGTGCTTCAACGAATTCAGACCCTCGGCTTGCTTTATCGGTTGGACGGAGATCGACGTTACATCGAGCGCGCTTGGAAGGAACTGGACGCCGCCGCCAGTTTTCCAGATTGGAATCCGCGCCACTTTCTCGACACGGCCGAGATGACCCACGCCTTTGCCATCGGTTACGACTGGCTCTTCGACGCGTGGTCGCCTGACGAGCGCGCCACGCTCCGCACGGCAATGGTTGAAAAAGGAATCAAGCTGGCACTGAAAATCCATCGCAATAAAAGCGGCTGGACGCGCGCGCGGCACAACTGGAACCAGGTTTGTAATGGTGGCATCGGCATGGGCGCGCTGGCACTGGCCGACGTGGAACCGGAATTGGCGGGTGAGTTTTTACATTCTGCATCGGAGTCGCTGCAAATTCCCATGGCCGAATTTGCACCCGATGGCGCGTGGAGCGAAGGGCCGGGTTACTGGAATTATGCCACCAGTTACAACGTGACGTTCCTCGCGGCGATGGAGACAGCGCTCGGCACGGATTTCGGACTGTCGGCAATGCCCGGCTTCGCTGACGCCGGTATGTTTCCGATCCACCTGACGGGCCCGCTGGGGCGCACCTTCAATTACGCCGACGGTGGCGATGGCACCATTCGCGCGCCGCAAATGTTCTGGCTGGCTCGAAGGTTCAGCCGACCGGAATACGCAGCGTATCAGCGCGCCGTCGCCGCTCCCCATCCGCTGGACTTGCTCTGGTTCACCGCCGCCAGCTCGGCCCAACCCGCCACGATGATGCCGTTGAACAAGTATTTTCGTGGCGCCGAAGTGGTGACGTTTCGCAGCGCGTGGGACAACCGAAACGCTGTATTTGTCGGCTTCAAAGCCGGCGATAACAAGGTCAATCACAGCCATCTTGATCTCGGCACATTTGTCCTCGATGCCTTGGGCGTGCGCTGGGCGCTTGATCTCGGTGCCGACAACTACAACCTTCCGGGTTACTTCGGTGTACAACGCCGGACTTACTACCGCCTCCGCGCCGAAGGTCACAACACCATCGTCATCAATCCGGGCGGCGAGCTGGACCAAGCGGCTTCTGCTGTCGGACGAATGATCAAGTTTGAATCGAAACCCGACCGTGCAGTCGCCGTGGCCGATCTCACCGCCGCGTATGCGCGCTCCGCTTCGCGAGCACAACGTGGAGTCGCTTTGCTAAAGCAGAAGCAAGTGCTGGTGCAAGATGAAGTTGAAGCCGCAAAGCCCGCCGTGATTTTCTGGTTCATGCACACGGCTGCGCAGATCACCCTCAGCCCTGATGGGACACTGGCGACGTTAACCCAAGGCAAGGCACGCTTGCTGGCGCGATTACTTTCTCCGGGATCCGCTCGCTTCGAAATCATGAAGGCAGAACCGTTGCCCGACTCACCACATCCCGAAAGGCAGGCGACCAATGAGGGCGTGCGCAAACTGGCAGTCCATTTCGTGAATGTGGAGACAGTTCGCGTTGCTGTTTTGCTCACGCCCTTGCGCGAGGGCGAAACTGATGCAGACGCCCAAGCGGAGGTTTGGCCGCTGGCGAAATGGTAGCCACGTATATCAACCGTTTTTCGGCTGCACACAGTCTTGATAAGAACAAGGCGGAGGCGCAGCAAACCGTCACAGAGCTTGACCGAAATCAATTTCGCCTCGGCCTGACTGAGCCAAGCTGGAGCATGACCTTGAAAGGCGCATTGCATTCTGAATGGATAATGTGTGGCAACTGCAGGTTCGTCGTAACGCTGTCGATTCTTCTCTTGTCGTTCGCCGTGGAGGCGCAAGTTCCCGAATGGATCTGGCACGACGAACAGGGCGCAGCCCCTCAACCCAGCGACGTTCGATTCTTTCGCAAGCAATTTAACGTCGGGTTCAAGGCGCAGAAGGTTGAGCTCACAGCCAGCGGCGACGATGAGATCACCGTCTATCTGAACGGCAAGGAGGTGGCGAACAGTTCAGATTGGAAAAAGCCGGTGACCGTCGAGGTCACGGGCGCCATGCGTGAAGGGAACAACGCGCTCGCCGTGCGCGGCAAAAACCGCACCGCCGATACAGCCGCCGTCGTCGTCAAACTCGAGGTCCGGTCACCGAACATGTCCGCGATGTTTGTAGTGACGGACAGATCGTGGTTGAGTTCGCCGGTCGTGACGAATGGTTGGGAAACTCCTGAGTTTGCGACTGCGGGATGGACGCATGCCGTCAGCCTCGGGAAAATGGGAGTCGCACCGTGGGGTGAGGTGTTCAAGCCGCCGTTGGCGACACCGGCGGAATCGTTGACGGTTTTGCCGGGATTCAAAGCTGAACTACTCAAGTCCGCCTCTTCGCGTGAAGGTTCGTGGATTTGTATGACGGCGGACAACCTCGGTCGGTTGATCATTTCGCCGGAAAAGGACGAAGCCCCGTTGCTGCGCATTACGTTGACAGCGGAGGGAAAGATCGCAAAGACGGAAACAATTCCGACGCCGGTGCGCGCGGCGATGGGTTTGCTCTACGCGCACGACAGTCTTTATCTCAATGGCCACGGCCCGCAAGGCGTCGGGTTGTATCGGCTCATCGACAAGAACCAAAACGACCAGTTCGATGCCGACGAAGTCACCTTGTTGAAAAATTTCGATGGCGACACTGAACATGGCTATCACGCAGTTGTGCTGGGTCCGGACGGAATGATTTACGTGATGAACGGCAACCACACCAAAGTTCCGCCCGGAGTGGCGCCGGATTCGCCCTACCAGAATTACGCCGAGGATCTGCTCCTACCACGCCAATGGGACGCTCGAGGCCACGCGAAGGGAGTGTTGGCGCCCGGCGGCTATGTTTTGCGCACGGATGCCGAAGGAAAAAAGTGGGAGTTGCTCTACGGAGGATTTCGGAACACCTACGACTTCGATTTCTCGCCGGATGGTGAGATGTTCACCTTCGACAGCGACATGGAATGGGACGTCGGCGCACCGTGGTATCGGCCGACGCGCATCCTGCACTGCGTCATCGGCGGCGAATACGGCTGGCGTTCCGGCACCGGGAAGTGGCCGGTCTATTATCCCGACAGTTTACCGAGCGTGGTTGATCTGGGACTCAGCTCGCCCACGGGAGTGAAGTTCGGAACGCACAGCAATTTCCCGCAGAAATATCGTGAGGCAATGTTTGCCGCCGACTGGGCTTATGGAAAAATCTTTGCCGTCCACCTCCAACCGCGCGGGGCAAGCTATACCGGCACATTCGAAACATTCTTGAGCGGAAAACCGCTGGCCGTCGTCGATCTCGAGTTTGGTCACGACGGTGCGATGTATTTCATTGTGGGTGGTTGGAAGATTCAATCCGGCCTCTACCGCGTCAGCTATGTCGGCGACCCGGTCGGATCTCAGCCCATCGCGTCGGAAACCAAAACAAAAAACCGAACGGAAGATAAGCTTGCCGCCGAACAACGCGCCATCCGACACCGGCTCGAATCATTCCACGGGAAAAGAAACGCCGACGCGATTGATTTCGCCTGGCCGTACTTGAACAGCGACGACCGTTGGCTTCGCTACGCCGCGCGGGTGGCCATCGAGTCGCAGGACGTTTCCCTGTGGCAGAAGCGCGCGCTGGAAGAAACTCGCGTCAACGCGTCCATCACCGCGTTGCTCGCGTTGGCACGCCGGGGCGATCGAAGTCAGCAAGACGGCCTGCTCCAGAGTCTTGCCCGCCTCCGACGTGAACCGCTCACCGAGGCGCAAGCCTTGGAAGCGTTGCGCGTGCTGGAACTTTGCTTCATCCGCATGGGCAGACCGGATGACGAAAATGCCGGTGCAGTCATCAAGGCGCTCTCTCGATTTTATTCGGCGCAAAGCGAATCGCAGAATCGCGAGCTTTGTCAGTTGCTGGTTTACCTCGAAGCGCCGGAGGCGATCACCAAGACGCTGGCGTTGATGGCCGCGGCACCGACCCAGGAGGAACAGATGCACTACGCGTTCGCGTTGCGCAACGCGAAGAGCGGTTGGACCGCGGAGCAACGCCGCGTTTACTTCAGTTGGTTTAACAAGGCCCTGCGCGAATACAAGGGCGGCGCCAGTTTTGCTCCTTACCTCGTCAACATCCGCCAGGATGCCATAGAGAAACTTACCGAAACTGAGCGCGCCGAACTCGCCTCCATTCTGGAAGATCGCAGGCCGGTGACCGTCACCATTCCGCCGCGTCAATTCGTAAGAGAATGGACGATGGCCGATCTTGAACCGCTGCTGCCGCAAGCGGGCGAAGGACGTTCATTCACGAAAGGCAAGGAAGCGTTCACCGCGGGTCAGTGTGTGCTCTGCCATCGCGCCGGAAACGAAGGCGGCGCCATCGGGCCGGACCTCACCGGCGTTGCAAGCCGGTTTGGCCGGCGCGATTTGCTGGATAACATTCTGTTGCCGTCGAAAGTCATTTCCGATCGCTACCAGAGTTTCGTCATCACCAAGCGCGACGGCGAAGACGTCAGCGGCTGCATCACGGAGGAAACCGACGAGAAGCTGGTTCTGATCGTGAACCCACTAGAGCAGCAGCGCGTTGAAGTGTTGAAGAAGGACATCCAATCGCGCCAGGTTTCCAAACTCTCGCAAATGCCGGAGGGCCTGCTCAATGGTTTTCAAAAGGAGGAAATCCTCGACCTGCTCGCCTATCTTGAATCAAACGGCCGGGCCGAGTCGCCGGCGTTCACCGCATTAAGTCAGTCGCCCGGTTCGATTTCCGAACCGCCAAGCCGCGAATCTCCTCCAAACAATCTCCGATAGAAGATGGGCGGAAGTCGCCCTGCAGATCCACAGCGGATTGGATTGCGACGTGTGGTTCAAGGACATGGACATTTCAGTCGATAAAGACGGAACGATGCAAGTGCTTCGGGGAGCGCGCCCGCCCCGGGCGCAGCCGAGGACGCCCTCGTCGTCGGCATTGGTCTGGGGACGAGTGAACGATTTTGTGGAATCGCCGTACGAAGCGTTCGGCGCGAGGGCGCGACCAACTGCAGCCGAGGCGGCTGCGCTCCCCAGACGCTGCGCGACTTCCGTTTTGGCTGGTGCGCGTTCGGGATTCATTTCCGGGTAAAAACCATGCTCGACTGGGATTTGCGTTCAGAATAGTGTCGGCTCATGAAGAAAGATAGACGGAAGAAGCCGGTGTCCATGTACTGTTATGCGTAGGTTTCGACTTCGTATCGTGATCACCATCGGTTTGGTGATTACTGCGCTTTACAGCGGGACATTTACCGTATGGTGGTTACGGTGTCCACGGACAGTTTATGATGTGCAAGGACAAAAAGTTCAGGTAGTCGAAAGCCACGGTAGTAGCATTCCTCTCAGCAGCGAATTCTTATGGCTTCCGGCCTGGTGGGTCTTACAGCACGTGTGCGGATATCATCCTATCAGTTTTGCCCCCACGATAAACGGCGACATAGTTTATTGGGCCAGAAATCCACCCGCCGAGTGGCGGCACCAGTGAATGCTGCACTCGAGGTTACAACAGCCACATAATACAAGGATAAGCGGAACTCGTTTGCTCGTGCCGGCTACTTTTCCGCTTTGAACGCCGAGTGCTCGGCGGGCACATTATCGTGCATGTCAATGGTCACAAGACCGCTGGTTCACTCACAACACCGCGCCAGGCTTTGCAGATGGTCAATTGAACGCTCCGCCTGTTCCAGAGCGATTTCATCTGGTCGGTGGACGGATTTCGGTCTGAACCGGAGGCAACGTAACGCCGCTTTTCGAGTCGGCAACGCGCCGGTTCGAAAACCGTCGTTACTCGGCCGTTTTACTCACGGGCTGGGGCTGCGCAGGCGGAAGAATTTGGTGACGCCGGTGATGGGCACTTGCACGCTGCGCTCGGTCGGGCCGACGTTTCTCGAACGGGAAAAACTTCGCGCTACTCCCAATCTCAATGCGGAACACAATTCTTGCCGCGGCTCGAATTACGGCTGACCCGGGGCCAGCACAACCCGGAAACCGTTGTAGTTGTCCCCGCTGCCCGGGGCATCGGCGCCCCGGTACGCGGAGCGGCAGAACCTGGCGCGGTTGTACCAGGCGCCGCCGCGAACCACGCGGTTCACGCCCGCAGCAGGCCCTTGCGGGTCAGCGGCAGTCCCGGCGGGATACGCGCCACGCCAGTCCTGACACCACTCCCAAACGTTCCCAATCATGTCGTACAATCCCCAGCCGTTCGCTGCATAGCTCCCAACCGGCGTCGTTTGTTGGAGGTAAATGCCGCCGGGGATGTCAATAGTGCCCACAGACGCTTCGTATTCGTATTGGCCATCCAAGTTCGCCTGGCCCGAGTACAAACCACTCCCCAGGTAAAACGCCGTCGTCGTCCCCGCTCGGGCAGCATACTCCCACTCCGATTCCGTCGGCAATCGGTACGCATAGTTCGTGGGAATCAGACCCCCAGCCCGCTCTTGCTGCGTCCGCAGCGTGCAATAGTTAGTCGCATCAAGCCAACTCACTGTCTCCACCGGACGAGTCAAATCATCGGAATATCCGTTGGCCGACGTGAAATAACTCGGATTCGTCGCCATGAGTGAAAGATAATCTCCTTGGGTCACCAGATACTTCCCCATCCAAAACCCACGACTGATCGTCACCAGATGCTGAACCTCGTCCGAAACCCGCTCAGCCTCGTTCGTCGGGCTGCCCATTGTGAACGTGCCCGGTTGGATGAACACCAGGTTGGTGTCGGCCGGTGCAGGAACGGATACGGCGCGATAAAACCGCTGCTCCGTCGAGGAGGCTGACGGATCAGACCAAACATTGCTGCCACCCTGTGCTTGGAGCAGCGTCCGATCAGTCCAATGGCTCGTGGGGGAAAGGTTGGTGGCGTATTGAATCGAGTAAACGGTCCCCAAGGTTCCTGTGAGGCTCAGGGTTGGCTGGCCCGAGGAAAATCGCAGCCCAAGACTGGGCTGGGGTTGAGCAGTGGCTCGTGGCGCTATCGCCCAAGCGGTCAGGAACAACACGGAGATTACTTGGCCAACCAGAATGCTTCGTCTTTTCATATTCATCATGTATGCGGTCCCGGGTCTGCCGCGCTGTGACTTGAATGTCTTTATGGAACTCCCGAATCCATTTCACTTGGTGGTCACGGAGATTGTTGTCGCAATTCCAAGATTCAAAGCCGCGTCAAGGGCGCGCGCAGAGATTTTGTAATTCACTCCCGGTTTGCTGTCGGTCTTGAAACTGAAAGCATAGGGCGCGCTGGAGTCCGTGGCCGTCAATACACCATTGAGATAGAAGTCCACTTTGGTGACGCCAACATTGTCCGAGGCCGTCGCAGTGACCGTCAGCGTGGTGCGCTTCGGCACCGTTGCTCCATTGGCTGGGCTGGAGATAACAACGGCCGGCGCAGTGATGTCACCTGCTGGCGGGAGTCCTACTTCGTCGAAGGCATAAAGCAGGTGATTGTTTTCCGTGCCCGCCAGTTTCACGACGTTCTTGGTCGTGAATGCGTATAGCGCGTCTCGCACTCCGCGCGCGTCTGCCGACGGAGTTCCTTCCAAGTAAAGCGCCGCTCTCCCGGAACTGAACGCGGTCGCCGCGGAGGTGCCGGATTGCACCACGTAGCTGAAATCATTGCTGTGCGAGGCAGCAGGAATGTTGATTCCTGGCGCAAACCAATCGATGCACGAGCCGTAGGTGGAATACTCCCTCGTGTCGCTGGCATTGCTGCCTGCTGTCGCCATGACCCCATCGACCGTCGTAAAAAGCCAGAGACACGAATCATCGTCGCCGTTGCCGGCGGCGACGGCAGTAGCGACTCCTGAGTTGACCATCGCTTGGACGGCCGTCAGAACCGAGGTGGCGGCCACGGTCAACGACATATTCGCAACAGCGGGCGAGACGTGATGCGCTGTCACCCAATCCACGCCAGCGAGAATCGAACTGGCCGTCCCGGTCCCGCTGCAATCGAACACGCGAACTGACACGAGATTCACCTGCTTCGCGACTCCGTAATTCAGCCCACCGATGATCCCCGCGACCCACGTTCCGTGTCCGATGCAATCCGATCCGTCCCCGCCAAACGCATCGAAGCCGAAGCTTGCGCGCTCGGAAACCTCCTGATGAGAATAGCGTATTCCTGTGTCAATGACATAGACGGTGACTCCCGCTCCGAGCCGATCATAAGAATAAAGGCCATCCAACGGCAGGTTTCGCTGGTTGATTCGGTCCAATCCCCAAGCGGTTGTCGTTTGCTGAACGGTTGCCTCGGCGGTGGGCAAAGCCTGCACGATCTCATCGGGCTCCACCACTGAGACTCGCGGGTCGCGTTGCAGCCTTTCGACCTGCGCGTCTGACAAGTTGCCTGCAAAGCCTCTGAGCGCGTGCTGGAAAAGACGCTTGGGCTTGATCCCGAGTTCGGCGGCGACGGTTCCAGCATCGACGTTCGGCTTCAGCGTCACGATGAATTGGCCGGGGATGATTCTCGGCGCGTCGGGTTCAGCGTCGGCAATAAAGGCGGCGGCAACGAGCGCAGTCGCGAGGAGGGTGATGAAGGCGTATCTTGGTGTCATAAAACGAAATGGTTTTGGTTTTCTTGTTCGATCTTAAGTTCAAAAGTGCGTTATTCGGGCACGGAGATGTAATCGCACGCGGCGCGAAAATCTTTCACGGAAAATGGGGGGACGTAACGCCGACTTTCCAGGCGGCGGGAACAGGCCGGTTGGAAAATCGGCGGTACGATTCAGCCAGCGCGTTTCTTACGGCTGGGCGGTGCGGTAGAAGGCGGCGCCGGGCAGCGGAGCGGTTTCGTGATATTCGATGAGGCCGGAGGCAGGCGTGGTGTTCGTGGCAATGGCAGACCAGGGGCCGGTCACGCTGGGAGCGCGCTGCAAACGGTAGGTGATATCCGGTGCGCCGGTGAACCGGAGAAAGTAACCGCTGCTGCCATCGGGCACGAGTGCGAGCCGGGGGCCGATGCCCACGCCGGTCAAGACGTAGGCCGCACCTGCGTATGAGGCGCTATTGTTACTCTGGTCGCCGTTCACGCCGGTGGCGTTGCTGTCTTCCCAAATCGCTCCGACCACCACCGTGCCGCCCGACACTGCCACCGAATTGCCGAACCGGTCACCGGCCCACCCATCCGTTGCCCCGCCGGTGTTGGAGGCTTTGAGATACGCTTGCTCACTCCATGTCGTCCCGCTACGCACGAAGACGTAGGCCGCTCCGGAGTTTGTGGCGCTGTTGTCGCCCTGGTTTCCGTTCACACCGGTGGCGTTGCTGTCCTCGTGATACGCTCCGACCACCACCGTGTCGCCCGATATTGCCACCTGGTCGCCGAACAAGTCATCCGCCCCGGTGTTAGCAGCTTTGAGGTAGGCCTGCTGGGTCCAGGTTGTCCCGTTGCGCACGAAGACGTAAGCTGCGCCGGAGCTTGCGGCGCTGTTGTTGCTCTGGTTACCGTTCACACCGGTGGCGTTGCTGGACTCGACCGGAGCCCCGACCACCACCGTGTCGCCTGACAGTGCCACCGACTGGCCGAAATAGTCACCCGCGTCGGTGTTGGAGGCTTTGAGATAGGCCTGCTGGGTCCAAGTTGTCCCGTTGCGCACGAAAACGTAAGCTGCGCCGGAGCTAGCGGCGCTGTTGTCGCTCTGGTTTCCGTTCACCCCGGTGGCGGCGCTAGCCTCGCCAGCCGCGCTGACCACCACCGTGTCGCCGGACACCGCTACCGAACCGCCGAAATGATCACCCCCGTCCGTGTTGGAGGCTTTGAGATAAGCTTGCTGGGTCCAGTTTGTTCCACTGCGCACGAAAACGTAAGCTGCGCCGGCGCCTGAGGCGCTGTTGTCGCTCTGGTTGCCGTTCACCCCGGTCGCATTGCTCTTCTCCCAACTCGCCCCGACCACCACCGTGTCGCCCGACATCGCTACTGAGTTGCCAAACCCATCGTACTGCCCCGTGTTGGAGGCCTTGAGATAAGCCTGTTGGCTCCAATTGGTCCCGCTGCGTACGAAGACGTAGGCCGCGCCGGAGTACGGGGCGCTGTTGTCGCTCTGGTTGCCGTTCACCCCGGTGGCGTTGCTGTCCTCTTGATACGCTCCAACCACCACTGTGTCACCCGACACCGCCACTGAGTTGCCAAACCCGTCATCTGCGTCGGTGTTGGAGGCTTTGAGGTAGGCCTGCTGAGTCCAAGTTGTCCCATTGCGCACGAAGACGTAAGCCGCGCCGGACTTTGGGGCGCTGTTGTCGCTACCATCGCCGTCCACTCCGGTGGCGCTGCTGTCCTCATAAACCGCTCCGATCACCACCGTGTCGCCCGACACCGCCACCGAACTGCCGAATTCGTCACCGTATCCGTATTGGGCATCGTATCCCGTGTTGGAGGCTTTGAGATAGGCTTGCTGGGCGATGGGGTCAATGGTCAGCGGGTAGCGCGCGCCGCGTTCGTCAATCACGAGGCGGAGCGCCGATTCGTCGGAGCGCGACTGTATCCAACGGACCAGTCGCAGCGGGTCGGCATCGTCGAGCGTGTAGCGGCTGGTGCTGCGCACACAGCCGCGCTCCTCTTCCACCGGTTCAAACCGCGCCGGAAGTTTCCGCCCGTCGGCGTCGAGCACGGTCAAGTCCGAGTAGGTCAGGGCCGCCGCGCCTTGAGCATCCACGAAGCGCACGCTGCGTCCATCCGCCTGCACTTTCGGGCGCAGTCCGCCACGCACCGACAGGAGAAAGTTGAGAGTTGAGGGTTGAGGGTTGAGCGAAGGCGCACTTCGGAGGGACGAGCTCTGCGAGTCCCCATCTTCCGAGGTTCGGGCCTCGCGTAACTCGGCCCTCCGATCGGTGGGCCGCTCGCGGACGGTGAAGCCGTGTTCCAAGCCGTACCGGTCGTTCACGAACCATTCCTGCAACGTCGCATCCCAATCGTACGTCACGCGCTGGCCGACGGAGTTCACGCGGGGTTTGCCGCTGACGGTGCGCTCGCTGCCGGCGAAACCGTAGCTCTGGAGTTCCAATCCCCATTGCCAGGCGGCGTCATTGGGCTTCGTAGTGAAGCCGCGGCCATCGAAGCGCGTCTGCCATTGCTGGCCGGGATTGCGCGCCTGATATCCGCCGTCCACGGGGACGGCGGCGTGGCGATGCTGCTCAAATTGCTGGCGGATGCTGAACCACTCCGGCGCGCTGAGGCCCTCGGGCACGGTGTCGGGGGAAGCGAGAGTTTGCGGGCGGCCCGATTGGGAGGGGGCGGCCCGGACTGTTGGCGAGAGGAGCGTCGCGAGCATCAGCGCAGCGGCGGTCTGTCGGAAGAGATTCGACACCTGCTTGCTCCTGGAGTCTTTGATTTGCCCGAGGTTATTCATCGTGGTTGGCATAGTTGTCGCGCCAGCGGCAGCCCAAGCGCCTTCACGGCAGGGCCGGCCGCCGCCCGACTGCTTTCGTCATTTCGTTGTGACGCTGGCTTGGTTTGAGTAAGCCGAACTGCCCGCAACGTTGAAGGCCCGGACGCGATAGCTGTAGCTGGTCCGCCGCGCTGCGGAGGCATCCGTGAACGTCTTCGTGTTGGCCGCCACGGTGGTGAGCAGTTGCCACGTGGTGCTGGTCTTGCGCTCGATCTGGAAACTGTCTTCATTGTTGGAGTTGTCTTTCCAGGCAAGACGGACTCCGTATCCAGCGCTCAAAGCCGTGGCCGTGAGGCTGGACGGCGCGTTTGGCAGAGATACAGCCGGTGTGGTCACCGATGGAGCATCAGCGTAACCAGAGCTGCCGCCGGGGTTGTAAGCGCGCACGCGATAGAAGTAGGTGTTCCCGGGTTGCACGGTGCGGTCGGAATAGTTCACGTCGCCGGCGCCGACGGTGTCGGCCAGATAAAAGGTCACGCCATCGGTCGAGCGCTCGAGGGCAAAACCGAGTTCGTTGTTGGATTGATCGGCCCAGCTCAAGTCCACGCGAGTGCCGGAAGCCGGTGTCGCCTGCAAGTTCGCCGGCGCCGCGGGTGCGGGAAGTCCGTTGGCTGGCACCGCCATGAGCGTGCCGACGTCGAGCGATCCGCCCGTTACGGTGATGCCTTCGAGCGAGGCGAGCGGGCGGACCCCGGCGGTCAGGAGATCATTTCGGGTTTGCACCGGCGTCGAACCGGGATGGGTCGAGGCGTAAAGCGCGACCGCGCCGGTCACGTGCGGTGTCGCCATGGAGGTGCCGTTCAGGGAGCCATAGCTGTTGGTCAGAACGGTCGAAAAGACCTCCCCGCCGGGCGCCCCCAGGTCCACGTTGGTCGCGCCGTAATTGGAGCTGGTCCGCTTGTTGCCGTCTCTATTGATCCCTGCTACCGAGATTACCGCGTCGTATCCGGCGGACGCCGTCGTGTTGAGAGCCGCCGGGTAAACAGGCGACACATCAATGTTGTTGGTGCTATTCGCGGCGGCGGCGACCGAGAGAATGCCCGCCTGCGCGGCACGCGTGAAGGCATCGAGCAAGGCCTGGCTGAAGGCAGTACCGGCCCAGGAATGATTCAGCGCCACGATGTTCAGCCCTTTCCGGGTTTTGAGTGTGGTCATGTAATCAATGGCTTGAATGGCGTCGGAGTAATATCCTGTTCCTGCCTTTAAGAACTTGCCGGAGATCATGGTCACATTCCAGTTCACGCCGGCCACTCCAATGCCGTTTCCGCCGACGGCGCCAATCGTTCCAGCCACGTGGGTGCCGTGAATATCGGCAGTGTCGTCAACGAACGACACGTTCCCATTGTCATCGGCCGCATTCCAGCCATGCACATCGTCCACATAACCATCGCCGTCATCGTCAATGCCGTTCCCGGGGATCTCACCCGGATTGGTCCAGATATTCGCCGCAAGGTCCGGATGGTCAGTTTGGATTCCTTGGTCGATGATGCCCACGAAGACGTCCGGCGAGCCGACGAACCCGACCGCCCAGGCTTTTTCGGCCTGCGTGCCGAACGGGTTGTAGGTGGGTGCCGGTCCGATGGACAACGGAGAATCATCGCTGAACATCCCCCACAAGGAGCCATCAAGATAAAGCGGATCGTTCGATTCGAACTCTTGAGTCGCCACCCAGTCCGGCTCGGCAAACTCCACCCCGGGCAACCGGTTCAGCAGGCGGACCGCTTCCGGCACCGACAAGACCGTCGCTGTGCGCGTGATGCCAATCCGGCCATGAGCTTTCATGGCCGGGGTTTGAATGTGCTTGATCAGACCCAACCGGCCTTGCTGGAAGGCGCCCGCCAGTTGTTGATCGGTGACATCGGCCTTGAACTGGACCAGGACTTCGCCGGCCCGATAGCGTGGGCCGCCGGGCGAGATTTCCACCGGGGGAAGCGCCTGGCCCTGGCAGAGCGTGGCTACGAAGAGGTTGATGGATGCCAGCCAGACCCCGGCACGGGGTGCGGCGGCGGTGAGCGCGGTCTTGGTGAGCGAGTTTCTTTGCTTCATAGATTCAAATGGTTTTGGCTGAGTTCAATTATTGATTTCATTGGTGCTGGTTTCGGGCACGGAGATGTAATCGCACGCGGCGCGAAAATCTTTCACGGAAAATGGGGGGGCGTAACGCCGACATTCGTGTCGGCGCGGTTCAAGGTTGGACTCGCCGGTTGGAAAACCGGCGTTACTCGAACAACTGCGGCGCGCGGGCGCGGAGGGAGCGGCAGAGTTCGGCCAGTTCGTCGGGTTTCAGCGGGAGCAACACGCCGCTGGCGTTGAGCCGACGACCTGACGTCAACTTCGCGTAGTCGGCAAGCACGTCCGGGGCAAGACGCGATTCCTTGAGATCCCAGGCCCGGAGCTTGTTCGGCAGGCTGAGCGTGATGAGCCGGTTGTTCGCCACGAGATGCGCAAGGCGAACGTCACCGTTGTGCTTCAGCAGCGGCGTCACGGCTTCCCCGGTGGTGGAGTCCCAGACACGCACGACATTTTCACCGCTGCGCGCCACGATGAACCGACCGTCCAAGCTCCACATCACCGTTCCAAGTGGCTTATCCCCGATGCGCAGCGGCGGCAGCGAGAGTTCGCCCGTGGACGCTTCCCATACCCTGACTTCCGGCGTGACTCCGGCCATGGCAATACGTTTGCCATCCGGACTCCAATCCACCCAGGTCAAGGCGCCGTCATGCCTGACGGGCGGACTTAGTGGCGCTCCCGTTTTTGTGCTCCAAACCCGTCCCCACTGTTCCGCGGTCACCGTGGCGAAACGCTCGCCGGCAGGATCGAATGCGAACGCGGTAACGGTGCCCGGTCCAATGGGCGTGGGAGTGATACTGCCGGTCACCAGGTCAAAAAGCGCAAAGCCAATGTCGCGGTGAACAATGAAGATGGTCCTTCCATCCGGGAACAAATCACCACTTTCGTCAATCGTCTCGGGTGCCGTCACTGAATGCTCCAATGCGCCGTCGTCAGTCCGCCAGGATCGAATCTGTCGGTCGCCACTAACGGTAATCAAACTCGCGCTGCCGGTAGCAAAACGCATATTCCGGATTTTCTGCGGATGCAAATGCCATGGGAATCTGCCCGCGCCATTCTCGTCGTACCACATTTCCACGATCGCGCTACGGGGAGCAAAACCAGTATTCTGGATTTCCTTCGCATGCGGGAGCATCTGACGTCGGAGCTTCCCTCCCTCGTCGCGCCAAAGCTCCACGACAGACGATTCCAGTTTATTAGTCGGGGCGTAAGCTATCGCCCACTGGTGGTTGTCGGCTGAGAAAGTCCATTGATGCGGCGCGCAGTTGGTAGGTTTGGTGCCGGGCAGGTTCACTTCCGCCAGGCGCTCCACGTCCACCAACCGCACCGTTTCGTCGTCCAAGGGGATTAGGAACCGCCGCCGATCAGGGCTGAAGCCCTTCAGGAGTCTTTGCGGAGAACCTCTGCGAATGCCGGGAATGTTGGCATTGAAGCGATGGACGGCGTCCTCCCGGCGGAGGTTCAACTTCCACAGCACGCACGCGCCTTCGTCGGTGATGGTCGCCAACTGCGATCCGTCCGGGCTGAGTGCGATATCCAGAATCTGCCGGCCATGCCGGAATGGAGGCGCAAGCATCTCACCCGTCTCGAGACTCCAGAGGCCATCGATTCTGTCCCGGCCGCCGAACATGACGCGGCGGCTGTCCTGAGTTGCGGCCCAGGTGCCGTGCGGCTTGTCGAGCCGTATCGCCGGCAAAAGCTCGGCTTGGGTATCCAAGTCAAACACCCGCATTTGCCCGCCGAACGAGGAGAACAGACGCCGGCTCGGCACCTGATCAATCCAAAATGCTCCGCTGGCGCCTGACGCTTCGATCGGTTTGCCGACACTGGTTAAGGTCTCAGTGCTCCAAATGCGGATAAAATCGTTGGTCACGCCATCACGGACGATTTCCTCTCGGATGGCGAGCCGCTGTCCATCCGGGCTGAGGGCAGGAAAGTGCTGCTCCAGTTGAAACGGAAGCGGAGCACCAACTGGTTCACCAGAAGGCAGACGCCACAACCGGATTGTCCCATCCTCGCTGGTCGAAGCCAGCAAGTTGCCGTCGGTGCTGGTGGAGAACGCAAGAATGTTGTTGGTATGGCCTTTCAGGGCCGCGACCTGACTTCCGTCACGAACATCAAGCACCCGGATGACGTAATCCGATTCAGCCGTCACCAACCAACGACCATCTCCAATGAGCGCTGCGAGGGCGAGATTGGTGGCGACTTTTGTGAAAAGCCGTTGCCCCGTGGCTACATCAATGACCGCCGCACTGGTGGTGCGAATTCGTTCGGAAGGACTGACGCCTCCACCGTACAAAGTGTCCACGCACAAGCGCCGACCATCGGACGTGAAACTCATCTGAGGGATTCCATCGCTCTCCAGACGCAAAGGCTTCCAAAGTGGCTCACCCGTTTGGACATCCCACAGGTGGACCCAACCCCATTCTGTGCCAATGGCCAATCGCTTTCCATCCGGGCTGAACGCCATGGATCTGACGGGATGCTCGTGAACCAGGACTTGTGCCGGGCGCGGCATCTGATTCAGCGTTTGCTGGATGCGGATGCGGTGGATGGTTTCCTCGGCGGAATTATTTGTGACCAGCGGCAGCGCATCGGCAAACCAGAGTAGCGCGCCCGCAGGATCGCCATCGTCGAGCAGGCGCACGCCGTTGGCCACGTCCAGCCGGACGATGCGCTGACGGTTTTCCTCGGCCAATCGCGCGTTCTCGGCCGCGAGGCGGCGGGCTTCACGAGTTTGTTTTTGCTGCCAAAGCCAAGCACTCGCTGCGAGCACGGCCAGGGCGGTCACAAGGGCGCCGGCCCGCGCCAGCGTGCGCACGCGGCGTTCGACGGTCCGCATCCGGCTGACCGATTTGCCGCTCTGGAGCAAGGCGAGATCGGCGTGGAGTTCGGCGGCGGTTTGGTAACGTTGCTTGAGATCGGCGTGGCAGGCGCGGACGATTATTTCGTTCAACTCCGCGAGTTGGGCGCGCTCGGCGGCGGGTTGCGCGATGAGGTTCGTCGGCAGTTCGGGATATTCCTGGCGGTCGCGGCCGGTGGCCATTTCGTAGAGCACTTTTCCAAGACTGAAGATGTCGGCCTGAGCGGTGCCCGGTCCTTCGGGCGGCAGATAACCTTCCGTGCCCACGAGCGACAGCGTGGCCTCGGCCTGCGCCACGAGGCCGATGTCGGCGAGCTTTGGAATGCCGTTCACGAAGACAATGTTTGACGGCTTGATGTCACGGTGAACGAGTCCGTGGCGATGCAAGTGGTCGAGCGCAGTGGCAGGGGCGAGGCCGATTTGCAGGCATTCGTCGAACGGAAGGCAGCCGCGTTGCAGGAGATCGGAACGCAAGGTGCGGGGGGAGTAGGAACTGGAGTATTGGAGTGTTGGAGTAGTGGAATCTTGAGCCGACGCTCGTTGCCCATCACTCCGACACTCCATTACCCCATCACTCCGTTCCGCCGCGTCTGCCAGTTCCATGACGTAGTAGAAATGGCCGGCGGCATCGTTACGACCAACGTGCAGCACGTTGAGCTGGCTGGGGTGCGTTCGGGAAATCGGCTCGAAGCGGCGAATGCCTTCGAACTCGCGTTCGTATGGACGGTCGTGATCAAACGCGGCGCGGTGGACAATCTTCACCGCCCGCCAGGTGCCGAGGGCGTTGCGAGCGAGCCACACCTCCCCGTAACTGCCGCGTCCAATCCTCCGGATCAGTTCATGGTCAGGAATGACCGGCGGCGCGAGAGGCGTGTCGGCAATCGCCTCCGACGCCGGCGACATTGTGCTGCCGAGGTCGTTCAGCATTTTGTCGCGTGCGTTGGGGTCGGCGTTCATCGGTCGAGGAGAGTATCTCAACTATGCCGGCGGGCGGGCAGCGTGGCAAACGCGGCATCGCGCTTCAACTCGCGCATCGCCTCGCGGACCAGCGCACGGCGGAAGGCGTAAGCATTGCGGCGCGGGGTAATCCGGTAACGGCGGATCGGCTGGCGCGGCCGGAGCCAGGTGAGGAAGTAATGGAAACGGGCGGTCATGATGCTTTCACGCTTCCGCCTCCATAAGTTTCCGCAGTTTCTCGGTTTCCTGCTTGATCAGCGCGGTAACGCGGTGTTTGGCGAGGTAAACTTGGGCGATGTTGGCATGGAGCGTTTTCGCGACTTCGCCGACGGGCCATTCCTTCAGCACGTAGAGATCGAACATTTGAAACTGTTTGGCGCCGACGCGCTGTTTCACCCGTTCAATCGCGGCGTCGGCGAGGTTTTTCGCCCATTCTTCGTCCCACACTTCGTCCACGACGCTGGCTTCAGGCGCGGGAATTTTTTCCACGAGAGGCGTAAGTTCGGTGTCCTCGCCGTCGGAAGCAGGCTCGGCGAAAGGCAGGCGACGACGACGCAGGTGATCGGCGACGCGCCGTTGCACGATCAACTTGAGCCACGCCTTGAACGAACTGCCTTCCGCCGCCTTGAAGCGTCCCTCGCGCAAGCCCTTGGCCACGGCCACCACGGTTTCCTGCACCATGTCCCGCGCGTCATCGTCCGAGAGGCCGGCCTTGAGGGCGACGCTGTAAAGGAATTTCCAGTAGGTGTCGAAGAAATCGCGCCAGCTTTCCTGATCGTCCCAGCGCTTGAGACGGCTCAGGAGGCTCAGCCGCGTGGGGATGAATTCATCCCCGGCGGAATTGCTGTGGGCAGATTGCACCACGGATAGAATCGCACGAAGGCGTGATTTCTTTCACGAAAAATTTTGGAAAGTGATAATGCCCATCGCAACTCCAGCCATCTAACGCCCCCGCCTCAAGCTTTTCAGGTGATCAATCGAACGCCCGGCCTGTTCCACGGTCCCGCATTCCACCGACAGCACGATGTCGCGTTTGGCACGACGGCAAATCTCAATCACCGCGGCCCAGTCAATCACACCATCACCGCAGGCGCAACCGACCGGCGTGCCGGTGACCTTGCCGCGCCCGGTTGAAGATTGCGCATCCGAGATGTCCTTGGCGTGCAAGTGCACGAGCCGATCCACGACGCGCTCCAGCCATTCCAGCGGATCGTGGCCGCAGAGGTGAGCGTTGCCGGTATCGAAGTTGATGCCGATGGCCGGGCTTTTCACCAACGAGTAAATGCGATCCAGACCGTCGGGCTGTTTGCTGTATTGCTGATGCGGTTCAAGGCCGATGAGAATGCCGCGCGGCTCGGCGACTTTGGCGGCTTCCATCAATGTGTAGCGCATGAGCATGAAGTCCTCGGCCTCGGTGGTCCACAGCGGCTTCGGACCTTCGTCGGTGTTCACCACCGGCGCGCCGCACTCGGCGGCGAAGCGGATGGCCTGCTTGAGATACTCGACGCTGATTTCCGGTTTGCAAAGCGGCGTGTGGGTCGAAAGGCCGGAGAGTTTCACGCCGAATTTTTCACAGGCGCGTTTGATGCGCAAAGGGTCGTCGAGCATCGACACGCTGTGGAAATAGCCGGCTTCGCTCAGCAGTTCGCGCCCCCAATGCACCATTGGCTCGACGTGCGTATAGCCGAGTTGCGCGGCCTTCTCCACGCCCCACTCAAACGGCTTGTCGTTGTGGCGGACGAATTCAAGGTTGATGCCGAAATAGATTTTGCCCATGGGTCACCTCCGGGTTGATTGGTTTACAGCGGCACTCATTTGTTCGCCGCGGCGCTTGATTTTTCCCAAAGCTGGTGGCGGCGTTGCAGAAATTCGGCGGACTTGAAGGCCGGATAAACCGTCACGAGATAATCCACGCTGAACTTCTCACCGGCGGAATACTCCAGCGGCGCCTTGTCCAGACCCTGCGTCACGGAAAGGTAGGTGAATGGATCAAGCATGGAGAAAAATTTCGTATCCCCGCGCACTGACCCGGGCTGGGCGAACAACGCGACCATGATTTCGTGCCCGTCCAGCTTATGCGAAACGGTGCTCCACTTTGCGGCGATGACGTCGCGGTTGTTCGTTCGAGTGTACGGAACGTTGTCTGAGTTTTGGTGCCGGGCGACATGATCGAACGCCTGTGGCAGGCGCAGACCGAGGCCGTTGTATTCGCTGCCGTGCAATTTCACCTTGGGTGCGCCGTGCCCAACTTCAAACTCACCGCGCCACTCCAACGCCACTTCCTGGTTTGCTTTGTCCACCGTGATTGTGAGCGTGCGTTTCTCCACCAGCAACGCGACCGGCGCCGTGTCGGGCACCACCTTGTCGGCGTCGCGCACCCAATGAATCAACTGCGTGAAGCTCGCCTGCGGCAGTCCAGCAGTGCTCTTGCCGGTGGACTGCGACAGCAGTTCGATCGACCGCTCATGTCCCGCCTCACCGACCTCCTCCCAAAAATTCACGCCATTGACGCGGATGGCATACATCAGTCCGTGATGATGCAGATGGTCGGCGGGTGCATCACGGAGGACATTGTCGCCGGCGAGCGTGTAAAGTTCCTTAACGTAAGGTTTGAACTGGTTCGACGCGAACGCATAGGTGAGCAGTTTTTGACCGTCGAAACTCCACTCCAGCCGGCCTTCCTCTGGTTTCACAACGGCGGTGATCTCCGCCGCGCTCACTTGCAAGGTAATGGCCAAAAGAATGACAGTTGAAAATACTGGAGCCGCGAGGAGTCGCCACCGAAAGTTGCTTTTCATAATGCGAACCTTAACTGCGTGCCAGCAAGAATCCTTGATTCAGGTCAACTGCGACAGAGGTTGAAACCGAACACAGCGAAAGCCACTCGACAAGAAGACTTGATCCGCACCGGGCGATGATCAACGCGCAACGGTGAGTTGTCTGGCGTTTTCGATCTTGAGACGCACGGTGACATACTGGTTGGGTTTGTAAGGCACCTTCACCGCGTTCCCGGCGGCGGCTCGCCCCGTGGGATAGGGCGCCCCGGACTGTGGTAGCGTTCCAGAACGTTTATCCCACGGGGCGAGCTTGCGCTGGTTGACTTCCACACCATTGCAGAGAATTGCTTCGCTGATCCGCAGGGTCGGAAACTTGATATCAGCCTCACCGGCGCGACCGGCAATTTCACGGAAGCGCAGGATGTAGCCATCCTCCTCATCAGCAGCTTTGAAAACGACGATCTGCAAGTTGGATGCGTCGAGGGAGAGAAACGATCCCGAAGCGGCTGGGAAAGGACGGCTCGTGTCGCCAACTTTTGCGGAGAAGGAGGAGACAAACGGATAAGCGAGCACCGGGCTGCGCGTGTCGGCGTCGAATCGGGCGAGCGTTTCGCGGTTGAGTCCGTCGCCGCTGGTTATCGAGTAGCGGAAGCGGAGCGTGCCGCCCTGCTGGGCGCGGTAATTGGTGAACCAATAATTGTGCATGACATAGGAATAGACGTGGCCGTTCTTGATCGCCAGGTGCGTTGGCCAATTGCCACGGTTGATGTCCGTCAGGCAAACCAGCGGCGCGTCGGGCGTGGCCCAAGCGATGTCGAAGGCAGCGTCGCGCAAGTGAACCAGATTCTGCGGCGTGAACCATTCGCGACAAGCGCCGGGCAATTGGTCTTCGTTCGGCCGGCACCAGCCGTTCTGGATTTGATACTCGAAAGCCGGTTGCTTGGCGGCGAACGGAAATGCGAAATAACAGGCTTCCTTGGCGCGCGTGGGAAGTTTCTCAATGGTGTTCGCAATGTCCACGCGTTTGATGGCGTCATAGATCAAATACTCGCTGCGGATGCTCGGCGCGTTGCTGCACGAGGTGACGACCACGATGCGCTGGCCAAGCGGAGTCTTGATGTTCTCGACGATCCGCGCGGCGGCGGGCGGATGCACAACAAGGTTCGCCGGCGGAGTGCCAAAAGTGTGGTTGAGGATGAGCGAACCTTCGCCACCAGTGACATAGACGTATTGATTCAATTTGTACGGCGCACTCGTGTCCACCAACTCGCGCTGCGCGGCCTTGTCGTAGAGGCTTTTGACGCCGCCGGTCTGCAAATCCACGGTCAGACGATAGAACCGACTTTCAATGGTATCGCCGTCAATTGTTTCATTCTTCTTTAGGTCAGAGGGATTTAGTCCGCGGATCGCGTAGCCTTTGTAGCCCATGGCGGGAACGTTCTCCGCGAGGAAGCGTACGCGCTTCCAGCCGTCCTTTTGGGAAATCACGTCAAGCGGCACCGGCTTGTTGCCCGCCAGCTCAACCAAATGCTGGCCGGAGTTGAGTTCCACTTCCAACGGTTCGGTGCGCGTGTAATTCTGCCAGTTGAACGCGAGCACGGTGTCGCCTTCCACGGCGATGGTCTGGCAGAGGCGGTTGAATCCGCGCGCGAGCAGGTTGCGGGCGTCGAGGTTGGCGCGCGTCGCGTAGTTCTCCTTGATTTCCCATTGGCGCGTGACGAACTCGCGATCGGGCTGGCTGACGCTGTTGTGCGCGCCCCACGTGTGTTCGTCGTAGAACATCACGTTCTTCCAGGCCGCGTTGAAGTCCTCCGACGGATAACGATTACGCGGTTCGAAAATCGTCGCGAAACTCGCAGTCGTTTCCGCGGCGGGGAGAATCTGCTGCGAACGGCGGTTCAATGTCGTTTGCGCCGCACTCGACGCCACACCGTCTTCCCAATACGCGCCGCAGTCGCCACGATAGACCGGCAACCGGTTGCCGAAATGTTTTTCGATGTAGCCGAAGTATTCCGCGTCCGAGGTGACCTCGAGTTTTGGAAACGCAAATTCTTTATTCCATTGTTCGATGAGTTCCGCCTCGCCCGTGCGCGGAATGGCCGCGTTATCCACGTAAGCGCCGTAGATCATCACGGCATCCGGCGCGTATTCGGGACGCAGGAACTGCGTCAGGAACTGCGGCACACTGGTCTTGAGATACTCGGAATTCGCCGCGCTGCTGGTGAAATCCGGTCCGGTGAGTCGCTTCCATTGCGTGTAACTTCGCGCATACCACATGAAAATCCGTTCGCCGTTCATGCCTTCCCACCAGAACGGCGAGTTTTCGTTCAGATCACTGAAGTGCAGGATCGGCGCGCGCGTCTGGTTGCTGCCGTTGGAAAAGGCTTTGATGCCGACATCGGAGAGCAACGACGGCAGAAACCAACTGTGCGACGGCGCGTCGGTGAGACAGGCGAAATCGAAGTTGCTGCCGCGCTCGCGATGCAGGCGCTGGGTGAAATACATTGAGCGATAAAGCTCCTCGCCCGAGCAGACGCCGGTCATGAGGTTTAGGTAGAAGGCGTTGATCGTGGCGCGGTTTCGCTTCGCGTAGCTGAAGAAACGTTCGCGCAGCACCGGCGGCCGGCAATCGAGGTAATTGTCCACCAGCCACGCGGTCTCGAAGTTGAATTTGTAGAACGGGAACTTCGCCATGATGTCGAGCGCGCTGTCCGTGTTCCGGTTGTCGAGTTCGTTGACATGCGGTTGAAGGTCGGTGTAACCGACGTCGTTGTGGACTTTCGGACAGATGAACACCTTCCATTGTTTGGCCGGCTTGAACTCCTGCGATGCACTGAGCTGTGCGCCGTCGAGATCCACTTTGACCGTTGCTGTGCTTCCAGGAATCGAAGCCGGGATTTCCAATGGCTCAATCCACAAACCAAAGTCGAAATCGCCGCTGCTGAAGCTCGCGGTGAACTTCTGCTTCCCGATTTGCACGTCGGCAGTTCCATGGGCGAAACGTTTCGCGAAGGGAACTTCCAACTGGCAGACTTCCACCAACCCGCCTTTGCCTTTTTTGAAAAAAATGGTTGGTTCGAGTCTCAAACCCTTTGATGCCACCATGCCATCGGCAACTCGTTCCAGCGCGAGGGCGTCGTAATCTATTCCTCCGAGCCCAATCGGTGTCACCGTGATCTTGTTGTCCTTTGGTTTCAGCCAGGAGCCATCGAGCGGAACAACAAGATGCTGTCGCGCCAGCAGCATCGCGTTGGCTTCTTCGCCGTCGTTGCTTTTCTTGGTTGCCGGACGAACGGGAAAGATTCCGTGCCGGCCGTTGACCATGACTTTGATCTGGCGCGGCGCCCCGGAGCGATAGATCAAATCCAATACGAGTTGATAATGACCTGTCGTCGGCTCCTTGAGATCAAAAGCGACCGTGTAAAGTTTCTCGGTGACCTTGCCATCGAAACCGGTCGAGCCGTTTTGGTGACCGGCGAATTCGCGGCTCAGAACGGATTGACCGACGGTGAACGTAAGTTGCTCGCGCGCGCCGGGCGCGAATTCAATCGACGAACCGTTCGCTTCACCGATTGACCAGATGGCTTCGTTGGCTGCAACGGAGATGGAGTGGAGTTGAGCAAGCGCGGCCAGCGTCGCCACGACAAAGAGTGCGCGTTGTTTTGGACATGGTCGCGTAGGGCAAAGATTTTGGTTCATAAAAGTTCCGTTGGGTTTGGGTTAGGTAAATTCACTTGTGCGCCCGGTGTAAAAACCACCGCGAGGGAATGAACAGGAAGCTCACGGCAATCGCAGCGAGCAAAGCGCCCGCGACCAACCAGGACGACGTTGCCGAAAGTGCGAGGGTGTGCTGTTGCGGAGGCAAACCGAGACTGTTCGCGGCGGTGGCAGGCGCGAACGTAACGGAGGTTGTTTGCTGATCAAGGTTCGCGAACTGTCGGCGATCGGACGATGAGTAAGTAACCTGGGTGAGATGCGAGCCGCTGGTGATTGAAACGAGGTTGCACTCCACCGTGAGCGGCGACCGTCTGGCATCCACGCGATAGTGAGCGCGCAGCATGAGATGGTGGCTGTCGATATCGGCGGTGACGCCCGACGTTTCCGCCGCGACGAGCCGGCCTTTCACCCGAAGCTTCAGACAATCCACGATCTTGCCGGCGACCTTTTCCTCCATAGAGGTTAATTCTGTCGGCTCCAGAAAACCATTTCGGTTGCGGTCCAATTCGGAGAAGAAGTTCAGTTCAAACGGATTGAGCATCAGCTCGACGTGCACATATTCTTTGTCTGGCACGACCGTCAGAAAGCTGATCGGCAAGGTGTGACCCAGGGCCGAGACTGCGAAATAAACCAACCCACTGACCACGAATGCGAGCAAGCTCTTCAAGACGGAGTTGGGTCTTTCCATAAGTGAGAGCAATCGAACCTGCGCCGGTGGCTTCACGCCTTGATTCAGGTCAAGACCAGCCGGGATGCCGTTTTGTCCGAGGTTGGCGGTGTTTCGCGGGCCAGCAAGTTACACACAATATCTGACAAAATCTGGTGAGCCTTCTCCCCGCTCAAGGCGCAGTTTCACGATGACACAAAAGCTTTGCTGAACTGAAAACTTACCCACTACCCAGATATTATGACGGCGCGTTTTTGAATCAATGACCTCAGCCGCGGTTTAATTACACTACAAAGGGGCGGTCATGGTTATGTTGTTTTTTGTTATTGGTCTGGCGGTTTTCTGTTTTTTATTTTCGGCTCGGCGCCGGCGGCGCTGAGCCAG
>JACQFP010000056.1 GCA_016200005.1 Verrucomicrobiota bacterium
CCGCGCACCGGGATTGAGCGGCGGCATCATCTGGACGAGTACAGCGTGTAACGGGCGGTGCGCAAGGCGGCGGTGCTAGCCCAGCTGGACGGCCGGAAAGTGACGCCGCACACGTTGCGACATTCCTTTGCGACGCATCTGTTGGAGAATGGTTATGACATTCGGACAGTGCAGGAGTTGCTCGGACACAAGGACGTGACGACGACGCAAATCTACACCCACGTCATGGCCAAGCCGGGCTTGGGGGTGAAGAGTCCGCTGGATGGGTGAAAGGAAGGTTCCAGGGGAAGGCCTTTCCCGAGGGTTCTGCTCCGTTCGCGTGGTTCGTGTGTTGCGCAGTCAGAAATCGACACCTCACCCTCAATCCCTCTCCCCGATCGAGGCGGAGAGGGAGGGGAAGCATCCAACATCGAACCACCAACATTCAACGTCCTACTTTGAACGTCGAACGCTGAAGTTGTGAAGGCCTCAACTCTCAACCCACAACCCTCAACTCAGCCGCATCGGCATGACGACGTAGAGGAACGGCCCATTGATCTTCAAGACGCCCGGACTGAGTTCGTCGATCAACTCAATAAACACTTCGTCGTTGGGCAGCGCATTCAACGCATCGATCAAGTATTTCGGGTTGAAAGCGATGGACATCTCCTTGCCTTTGTAATTGATCGCCAAGCTTTCGCGCGCTTCGCCCACTTCCGGTGAGTTGGCGGTGATCGCGAGATTATTCTTGGCGAACGCCAGCTTTACCGAATTTGATTTGTCGCTCGTCATGATTTCGGCGCGTCTCAACGCGTGGAGAAATTCTTCGCGCGACAGGGCCACGCGCTCCTTGGCTTCCGCGGGGATGACCTGGCGATAGTTCGGATAATTTCCCTCGATCAACTTGGTCGCCACCAGGATGCTGAACCCTTTCTCATCCTTCAACGTGAACGCGGCCTGGTTCTCGTTGTAGCGGACCTCGACCTCGCCTTTGTCCTGCAACAGACGGTTCAACTCATTCACGGCCTTCGCCGGCACAATGAATTCGCCCTGGCTCTTGTCCGACACGTCCACTTCTTCATCCACCAACGCGAGTCGCCGGCCATCCGTCGCCACCATGGTCAGCTTATGCTCCTTCAAGCTCAGAAAAATTCCATTCAACACGTAGCGCGATTCATCCGTCGAGATGGCGAAGGAAGTCTTTTTCATCATGCTCCGGACCTTTTCCTGCGGCAGCACCACCTTGCGTTCCTCTTTGAGCTTTGGCAGCGGTGGAAACTCATCCGCGCTCAAGCCATTGATTTTGTAGAATGAAGCACCGGAACGTAGTGAACAGGAGTGTTTGTCATCGACTTCGATTTCCAGTTCTGGATTGTTCAATTCACGCACAATTCCAAAGAGCTTTTTGACCGGCACCGTGGTCGCTCCTACTTTTTTCACAGTCGCTTCGACGCCGCAGGAAACTGTGACGTCCAGATCCGTTGCGGTCAACTCCAGCCGGTCTTTCTCAGCGCGCAGCAGGACATTGGAGAGAATGGGCAGCGTGGTGCGGGTGCTGACGATGTTTTGAACGGCTTGCAGCCCGTTGATGATTTGCTCTTTCGCGATTGTTAGATTCATTGCGCCGTTAATATGTATCTGAATTCTTAAAACACTCTTATTATTAAAGGGTGTGAATAATGCAAACAACTCACAGTGTCAAGGATGGCTGGCCGTTTGCGAGCCAAATAGAGGCGAAAAGAAAATGGAAAGCGAGAGAAAAAATCAGGAAAGTCCGGCTTGTTCACACTACCAACAATGCGTTCACTGACAATTGGGAGCTTATTGGTAACGTTGTGCTCTTTGGATGACCGACGGCAAAACCGATTCCACAAATTCAATGTCGGCAGGCGTCGTTTCGCGGCCCAACGAAAAACGAACCAGTGAGTTGGCGATTTTTCTGTCCACACCCAAAGCAGAGATCACATGAGAAGGTTCGAGCGAGCCGGCGGAACAAGCTGAGCCGCTGGACGCACAAATGCCTTCGATGTCCAGCCCGGCGAGCAATGCGATGCTGTCCGAACCTTCCACGACAAACGAGACGGTGTTGGTCAGGCGGTGCTGACGCGAGCCGACGAATCGAACACCGCCGATCTGGTCTAGGAGTGAAATCAAACGATTCGAGAGCGGCGAGAGGATTTCTCTGGCAAAAACAGGTTGCGGAACAAACCGCTCCAAAGCTTCAAAAAACCCAATGATAGCGGCAAGATTTTCCGTGCCCGCGCGGCGTTCATTTTCATGGCTGCCGCCAAACAGGATCGGGTCGGGCAGCAAGGGTGAGCGGACGAAAAGGGCACCAGCGCCCTTTGGGCCGTGGAATTTGTGACCACAAATTGAAACGAGATCGGCGTTGAACTGATGAATGCTGGCGAATGGTTCCTTCCCGAACCATTGCACAGCGTCGGTGTGGAAGAGAACGCCGCGTTCGCGGCACAATGCGCCGAGTTCAGCAACTGGTTGAATTGTTCCGATTTCGTTGTTCGCCGCCATGATCGAAACCAGGATCGTATCGGGGCGGATTGCCTTGGCGAGAGAATCGACTGAAACGATTCCCTCGTTTGAAACGGGAAGGGTCGTCAGCGCAAAACCTTCCTTCCTGGCAAGGTATTCGCAGGGATGCAACACCGCATGATGCTCGATGGCCGAGGTGATGATATGACGTCCTTTCGACTTCAGCAGGCGCGCGACGCCAAAGATTGCCAGGTTGCTGCTTTCCGTGCCGCCACTGGTGAAAACGATCTCACTCGGCTTGCATTGGAAGACGCGCGCTGTGCGATCACGCGCGTCGTCGAGAATCGCCCGTGCCTTTCGCCCGACATGATGAACGCTGGACGGGTTGCCGAAGACTTCGCCGAGGAACGGCAGCATCGCCTCGCGCACCACCGGGTCGAGCGGGGTGGTCGCGTTGTAGTCGAGGTAGATGGTTTTCATCAGGGGGCGAGTTCGAGCGCGCCCAAAGGATGCTCACGCCGCCAGCTTGTGCGTGCAGGCGAGGTCCGTGTTCGCGTCAATGTGCCAGCGCTTGGCGACTAATTCGTGATCGTTCGTCAGTCCCCAGCGGTCGGGCTGCGGCTCGCCAATGTGCGCCTGGTTCGCCCCCTTCAACTCCATGCAACCCTTGTTGTTGCCAATTTCCGCGATGAACTCGCACTCATCGGCGGTCAGTTTGATGTCCGGCAGCGACGCCAGTTCGTCCAGTTTCGATTCGATGGGTTTGGTCTTCTCGCCAGTTTCCTGAATCAACGTCGGGATGACGCTTTTCACCCCGGGTTGCGACAGATTCCACAGACAGGCCAGTTGAAGCATCGTCACGTTATGCTTCTTTGCAATGTCGCGCAGGCGTTCCATCTTCTCACTACCGGCCTCGACCCAGCCCGCCGGACGGAACGCGCGATGATCCTGCTGGCCGAACTTGTGTCCCGGCTTCACGTCGTCGTGGAACAGCCCGCCGTAATCCACAACTCTCGTGATGAGGTTCACGTCGTGCTTCACGGCCGCGGGCAACACCAGACTGCCCGGCCACGGTTCGAGCGGATTCAGAATAATCATCGCCCAGTCGAGCAGCGGACCGAATCGCTCGAAACAAAGCAGGAGGTCCAGCGTGAAACCGTTGGCCGGGCCGGGCGCGACGCCGATACGCTCGGTGAGCTTCGCGTCGCGGAGTTTGTCCGTCGCTTTCCAGACCGCATCGCTCGTGTAGCCGGTGAAGTCCGGGTTGTGCAGCAGGAGGAGGTCAAACTTGTCCGTGCGGCAACGTTGCAGCGATTTCTCCGTCGCCATGCGCAAGTAATCCGCGAATTGATTCGGCGGGCGCAGTTGCGGGTGGGTGAAGCGTGGAAAGCCCTTCGAGCCGTCACGTTTGCCGGAATAAAAATCGTGTCCGACCGCGCCGACGAGGCAATAGGCATCGCGCGGCAAACCGGTGAGGGCGCGGCCCAGCAGCTCATCGGCAGCGCCGTTGCCATAGACATCCGCCGTCATGAAGGTGCGGATGCCGCGTTGATAGGCTTGTTGAACGACTTGGATGAAGCGTTCCTCGCTGAGCGGCTCGCCAAAGTGCATGAAACGTCCGCCGCTCCACGTGCCGAATGCTGTGCGTGTCAAATCCATAAATCGTCATCAATGAAACTTGAGAGTCGGGCCAAAGGCAACGACACTTTTCTTAACGCGTTGCTGCGGCGGGTTGTTCGGAGGTTGCTTACTTCGGCAGCCATTTCTCCCAGTTCTTGGCAAATTGTTCGACGTTCTCCTTTGTCACCGGTGTGAGTGGCGTGTTGTCCATGACTCGTGGCGGATCCTTCTTGAAGTGGAGTTTGTTGATGAGGTGTTCGACGGCGCGGTAGCCGTAGCCATAAACATCCTGTGACAGGAGCAATTGCACGTGACCGCTTCGGACGTAGGGCAGTTCCGGCGGCAACGCATCGACCGCGACACATTTGATCGTGCCCGGACTCCAGCGCAGCGCATTATCGGTGAAGAGCGGCCAGCCGCCGAGCAAGCCCCAGCCGGTGATGTCCGGGTTCGCCTGCATCACCTGTTCGATCTTCGCCACCGCGTCCTGCGGCGTTTCCTTGTGATAATAAAGGTCGAGCAGCTTGATGCCAGGGTGTTTCTTCGCCGCGCTTCGAAAGCCAGCGCCGCGCTGCTGCAAATTCGACGCATTAGGATTGCCGTCGATGGCGGCTACGATGCCCTCTCCGCCCAGCAACTTTGCCAACGCTTCGAACACCGCCTCGCCACACTTGAACTCATCAATACCTAAAGCAACAAAACGTTTGCTGGACGGAGCGTCGCCGGAAAACGTGATCACAGGAACGCCCTGCCGCACCGCTTTGTTGATCGCGTCGGTCAATTTGGTCGCGTCGGAGCAACTGATGATGACGCCGTCCGCGCCGTTCAACACGAGTTGTTCCAGGAACTCCGCCTGCTTTTGCGCGTCCTCCTCATTCGGCGTGCGCCAATCGATCTTGATCTTGAGGCCATGCTTCGCGCCCAGTTCGCGGGCGGCGTCATTCGCGCCGACGCGCGCGGCCTCGAAAAACTGGTTGCCCTGCGATTTGGCAATCATGCCGAGCGTGTAGGTCTTTTGCGCGGACGCCAGAAAGGGAAGGAACAACAGCGCCAACGAGGTCAGCCGCAAAACGCTGCTTGCAAAAGATTTCATGTAGCCAACTATAAACGTTAGCAAACGGCGGCGACAGGAAAAAGTCTGGACGGCGTACCGGATTGAACGATTTATGAACCTGGACGAATCACAGAAAAAGAAAATCTCTGCCTGGATTGCAGAAGGTCTGCAACTCGCCGAAATTCAGAAGCGGCTGGCTGCCGAACTTAAACTGAGCCTGACTTACATGGATGTCCGCTTCCTCGTGGATGATCTGAAGCTGACGCCCAAAGACATTGAGCGCGCGAAGCCGGTTGAAAAATCCGCTTCGCAAACGGGCGGCGTATCCGCTTCGTCCCCTGCCGGGCCAACCTCAGCAGCGGCAGGTGGCACCGGGAGCGTTTCGGTGTCCGTGGATCAAGTGGCGCGAC
The DNA here is from genome assembly GCA_016200005.1 of Verrucomicrobiota bacterium. NCBI lineage: Bacteria > Pseudomonadati > Verrucomicrobiota > Verrucomicrobiota bacterium. Next base: position 5,554 of record JACQFP010000056.1, read on the forward strand.
CCGGAGCAGCGGTCAGTGGCAGCGTGACGTTTAGCGATGCTATGAACGCCGTCTGGTATATCGACGAAATGGGTCGTCCCGGTCTGATACCAAGCCAACCGGGCTACAAACCGTCAGCGGCCGACCTGCAACAGTTTCAAATGGCTTTGGAAGCGGAGTTGACGAAACTGGGAATGTAAGCGTCCGGGCTTTCCTTCATGGCAATCATGGCGGCGTGAACAGTTCGATCACGTGACCGTCCGGGTCACGCAGAAACACCTGCCACGCGCCGTCGGGTCGCAATTTTCGAGGACGAAAATCCGCTGTGAGTTTTTGGAAATGTTGCTCCCATGAATCCAGTTCATCCACCCGCAGCGCGAAATGATTTCCGCGATTGCCGGATGATACCGGTTCACCGCGCTCACCGATGAGGTGCAATTCCTGGTCCGTGCCGAGTCGAAACCACGCGCCGGGAAAACTGAAGGCCGGACGCGGCAACGGGTCGAGCAACAAAACCTTGCGATAAAACTCGCAGCTTTTTTCCACATCCGCCACATGGAGGGCAACGTGATTCAGTTCAAGGATTTTCATCGCCGCTGATGATGCCGCCGCGAGAGACGAGATTCAATCGCGGGGTAGCCGCCGACGTGAGGAGGCGGATTCATGCGGGAATCACGGCCAATTGTCCGCCTCCTTATTTCGGCGGCTACGTCTTGGGTGGACGATCAACAGATCGTCCACTCAATTTCTCCGCACCGTGAAGAATCCGTCAGGCCATCTCAAACAACCAACTCACCACATCGCCCAACAACCGTCGTTGCCCCATTGTTGCGAGCCGCGGTAAATTTGCATCTGCTTGATTTGTTTCCAGGAAACAGAACCGTCGAGCAGGCCCACGTTGCCTCCGACGCCACCGATGACAGCGGAGGACGCACCGCTGGCGTTTGGATTTGAGGCGTCGAGTTCGCCCAGAATTGGCCCGCCTTTGCCGTGCGGGGCAAAGCTCTGGCGGTATCCGGGGGACCAGTCGTTCATGTCCGAAACCAGAACCAAGCTGCTGTTGTCGGTGAGCTTCTGGGGTGAAATCCAGGTTGCCGTGCCCACGATCGCCGGCCAGGGCGTGTTGGTGTGGCCGCCGTGATAATTGTAGCCGACGACGTAACCGTACTCCTGCTCTTCAAACGGCCGTTGCACCTGCTTCCGAATGAAGTAATCCGCAAAACTCGGGCAGTGCACCATGCGTTCAGTGCCAAGGTATTGGACGATCGAATTACTGGTCGCATTACTGAGCACGGGCAGATGGTCATCGTTTGCCGCCCTGGGCCGGTTCGGCGCGCCACTCGGCAGACTTTGTTGATTATCGTCGCCATACAAGTGCAGCGCGATAAGGAACTGGCGTGAGCTGTTCTTGCAACTGGTGCGTCGGGCGCGTTCCTTGGCGCCAGCCAGCGTGGGCAGCAGCAGCGCGGCGAGTATGCCAATGATGGCAATCACCACGAGCAATTCAATGAGCGTGAAGGCGGTCGCTTTCAACGACTGTCTTTTGCTTTTGGATAATGTTGTTTGCACGTCCAAGCTCCACTTCACCTTGCTCAAGCGGATTGTCAGAACATCCACCAATTCCCCAAACCGTCAATTGAGCCCAAGCTGGCTTCGAGCGCTGACCCATAAACCCGTTGCAGTTCCGGCTGAAGTCCGGCATCTCTTACCCATGTTCTGTCGCGTAATACTACAAGGTGTGATGGCGCTCGTCGCCACAATGTTCCTGACCAGTTGCGTCAGTTATCGCCCGGGCGATGCAGCGCATTTTCAAACCGGTGAATCGGTCGTCCTTGTGGGCGAAAAGCCGGCGAACCTTGCTTTTGCGCCAGCGCTTTCCCAGCCCGCCAACGTTCGCAGCACGTATCGCGACGGACTGCCGCAGACGGTTCATTATGAACCGGGGCGTGACTACGTGCTTGATACGGCTGGCCAGATTCGACGGACGGCACAGTCACGCATTCCTGATTTCGGCACGAACATCCTCTTCGGCAAGGAGGATTTTAATCACACCCAGTTTCCCGGTTACGGCAACGGACCATTCTTTGTTTACGCAGACTATTATCATCGCGAAAAATTTCAGCCTCCGGCGGCAAGGCCGGAATTGGGTGCTGCGCATCTGCCGGTGACGCGGAAAAAACTTCGTGCCGGAGAAAAAGTCCGCATCGTGGCGTACGGCGACAGCATCACCGCCGGTGGTGAAGCTTCTGAGCCGCGGTTGATTTTTTGGGAACGCTGGGCCGATGCCCTCCGGCAAGAATATCCGCACGCCACCGTTGAAACAATCAATGGCGCGACCGGTGGCGACTCAACGGTGCAAGGTTTGCAACGGTTGCAAGCCAAGGTGCTCGGCCAAAAGCCCGATCTGGTTCTAATCGGCTTCGGCATGAACGACCACAATCGCGGCGGCGTGCTGCTCAACAAGTTCGCCGAAAACCTGCAGACGATGATCGACCGGATTCGCGCCGACACCGGCGCGGAGATTGTTTTGTTTTCTGCCTTTCCGCCAAACCCGAAATGGCATTACAGCTCGCACAATATGGAAGCCTACGCGGTGGCGACCGAACAGGTTGCGCGCGAAAAGCACTGCGCCTTTGCCGATGTGTATCACCTTTGGATGAGCATAGCCGCGCGCAAGAAGCCGGAAGACCTTTTGGGCAACAATATCAATCATCCCAACGATTTCGGGCATTGGATTTATTTCCAGGCGTTGCAAGCGTTCGGATTGTGATGCTAACGAATTTGGAACACGGAACTTGAACCGCAGCTGGACGCGGATGAACGCAGATTTCCGGAAGAAGAACTTTCTGATTCATCACTTTCGCTCCGCGAGGAATGCATTGGGGGAAATTTCTAGGTTGTTGCGCTTGTCGAGGATTTAGGCGCCTAGGCAAACACAATTTCCGTCGTTGTGGCCTTCTCATCCCAACCGCGCGTTGGCTCGGCCGTCACGGACGAAATGTCCTTGATCGAAATCATGCGACCGCGGGTCTTCGGACTTTTCACTTCGATCTGCTTTGGATCGCAGGTCTGCTGGCTGATCTTCTGGTGCGGCGCGGGCTTGTAGCGGACGTAGAGAAGCTTCGGCGTGTCGGGCGCGAAGAAAAGAATGCGCGATTTGTCCGGGATGCAGAGATACGCCTTGTTCAAAATCGTGCCGCCGAACTTGAAGCGCTTCAAATAGCTCGCCTTGCGATCGGTGTAGGCGCAGGTGAACACTGTCTCGCGATCCGGCAGGCCGCAGTAAAACAGTTCCGGCCCGACGAATAATTTTTCTGGCAACTCGGTGACCTTGTAAGTCCCGTCCTTGAACACGAGCAGTACCTTGTCGAACTTCGTGCACTCGACCTTGAACTCCTCGCCGCTGACTTTGTAGCCCACGTAGCCACTCTCGCGGTCGTAGGCAACCTTGAACGCCTTGAACGCCACGGCCTTCGCGTCCACTTCCTCATGGCGGCTGCTCTTGGTCGTGAGGCGCGGATACTGTGGACCGTATTTCTCCAGCAATGCTTCGAGATGGCCGATGACGTAGCGCGTGAGGTTTTTGAGATTGTTGCGCGTTTCGGCGAGGTCGGCTTTGACCTTCTCCATCTCCTGCCGGTGCTGGTTGATATCGAAGAGCGAGATGCGACGGATGCGAACTTGCAGCAACCTCTCCACATCCGGGTCGGTAATCTCGCGCACGAGTTGGCGTTTGAACGGCTTGAAGCCGTCATACACCGCCTTGGTCACGGCCTCGCTCGTTTTGCACTTCTCGATCAATTTGTAAATGCGTTCCTCGATGAAGATGCGTTCCAACGTCCGATAGTGCAGTTCGTCCTGGAGCTTCTGCTCCTTGAGTTCGAGCTCGCGCTTCAGCGTTTCAACTAATTGCGCCGTGTTCTCGCGTAGCACCTCGCTGACGGTCAACTCGACCGGCCGGCTATTCTTGATGACGACGATGCGGCTGGCAATCGTCACCTCGCAATCCGTGAAAGCGTAGAGCGCATCCACCAACTTCTCCGCGTCCACGCCGGACGGGCATTTGATTTCGATCTCAACGTTCTCGGACGTGAAGTCGTTGATGGATTTGACCTTGAGTTTGCCCTTCTGCGTCGCGTTTTCGATGGACGCAATGAGCGAATCGGTCGTGGTCGTGGGCGGGATTTCTTTGATGACTACAGTGGACTCGTCCTTGGTTTTGATCTTGGCGCGCACCTTCACGCTGCCCGTGCCGTCCTTGTATTCGCGCGCATCCATCAAGCCGCCTGTCGGGAAATCCGGCAGACACTTGAACGGCTGCTTCTTGAGAATCGCGATCTGTGCCTCGAGCAACTCGGGGAAATTGTGCGGCAAAATCCGCGCGGCCAATCCGACCGCAATGCCTTCCGTGCCGAGCATGAGCGTGAGCGGCAGTTTGCTTGGCAGCGCGACGGGTTCTTTGTTACGCCCGTCGTAACTGGGAACGAACCCAGTAATCTCGTCGTTGAACAATTCCGGGCGCGCGAGCTCCGTGAGCCGGCACTCGATATAACGCGGTGCGGCGGGCGGATCGCCAGTGAAGATGTTGCCGAAATTTCCCTGTCCCTCGATGAGGTAACGTTTGTTCGCCAGCACGACCAACGCGTCTCCAATGGAGGCATCACCGTGCGGATGATACTGCATCGTGTGGCCGACGACGTTGGCGACCTTGATGAACCGCCCGTCATCCTTCTCGTGCAACGCCCACAGGATGCGCCGCTGCACGGGTTTCAAACCGTCGGCGAGATTCGGAATCGCCCGGTCGCGGATGACGTAGCTGGCGTAATCCAAAAATCCGCGGTCAACACGCGTGTGCAGACCTGCTTCGAGTTTCTTCGGATTGAACGGCCGATGCGCGATGGCCTCGACCGCTTCGGCGACGACGTGTTGCGCGCCGTTCCCGTTGGCCGAAGCCCTGGCTTTGCCGCGCTTTGATTCGGCAGGTTTGACGTCGGTCGGCGCAGGCTTCGCGCGCTCGATGGGCAATTCCGGCTGATTGGAATCTTTCTTTTTCTTCGCTGGATTCATGCGCGCGCCTATTTAGCCAGACCACCGTGATGCTTGGCAAGACTCACGCGCGCAGACGCTCACGAAAAGGTGATGCCGCATCCCAGCCGAGCCGCCTGCTACAACCTTTTGTTCCATATGAGACAAAAGGTTGTCACACCGGTCTCGGGCTGAAAGTGCGCAGTTGTTGGCCGGCTTCCCGGAGCACTTCGACCCGCTGCCGCCACGCGCGCTGTCCCAGATAGTTATCCGGCAAAAGCTTCTCCGGCAGCAGAGGATCGTTGGTCACTGCGTCCAACCACGCCTCGCGCTCTTCGGCGGCCCAGTGCAGCAACGATTTTGCCGCTCCTTCGTCGCGAAGCGGCTTGCAAGACCGCTGGTTGAGGATGCGCAAGTAAGAGCCGTAGCGACGGTTGATACGCTCGAAGTCCCACGCGCCCGCGACGATTTCAGCATTGGACTCTCCCGCACACGAGCGCGCCTCCAAGAGGATGAGCGATTCCACATTGATTTTCCCACCGACGAGGATTTGCCTTTCCTCTTCAAGCGAATCGGGCGTAATCCACACGCTATTCTGCAAGTATCCGAAACCTTTAGCCTGAAGGTATCGGCGAAGTCGAACCCGGTGAGAGTTCTGCGCCGTGGGAACGTCGAAAAGCACCAGCCGCCAGCGACCGTCCCATTCGCGCGACCAGCGCGCTTGGGGGTCGCGCCCGCCCAGAGCATGCAGCCGGCCCTGCCAGGTCAGACGATACATCCGGTCGTCGGGCACGGTCGGATCGCGCTCGACGAGCTTTTGCTGTTCCAGCGTTGAGACCTGCCGCAGCAGTCCGTTTCGGTAAGCCCAGCCTTCGTAAGAATCCGTCAGATTGCGGAATGTGGGGCGCATCAACTTGTCAGCAGACCATAACAGGAGGTTCAAAAACTCTTCCGTTCGAGGTTGCATACCGCACAGCCTGACAAAACACCCGGTCGAATGCAATACAATCTTTTGTCTCATATGGGACAAAAGGTTGTAGAACTGGTAGAGGCGAACGGTTCGCGAAATCTGTGGCTATTCCTCCACCGGCACAACCAGCCGCTCCATGATGTAATCCTTCCGCTCGGGCGTGTTCTTGCCCATGTAGAAGTTGAAGATCGGGCCGGACTCAACTTTCGGTGCGTATTCCACTTTGCTCAGGCGCATTTCCTTGCCGATGAATTGCGCGAATTCCTTCGGGCTGATTTCACCCAGCCCTTTGAACCGCGTGATCTCTGGCTTGCCGCCGAGTTCCTTCACGGCGTTGTCGCGTTCGGTTTCGCTGTAGCAATAAATCGTTTTTTCCTTGTTGCGCACGCGGAACAGCGGCGTCTCCAGCACATACACGTGGCCGTCGTGGACGAGTTGCTCGAAAAACCGGAAGAAATACGTGATCATCAAATTGCGGATGTGCATGCCGTCCACGTCCGCGTCGGTGGCGAGGATGACCTTGTCGTAGCGCAAGCCCTCGGTGTTGTCCTCGACGTTGAGCGACTGCATGAGGTTGTACATCTCGTCGTTCTTGTACATCACGTCGCGCTTGAGATCCCAGACGTTGAGCGGCTTGCCCTTGAGCACGAACACCGCCTGATTGTTCACGTCGCGGCAGCTCGTGATCGAACCGGCGGCGGACTGACCTTCGCAGATGAACACCATCGTGCCTTTGCCCTTCTCCTTCTTCTTGTCGAAGTGGTTCTTGCAATCCTTCAACTGCGGGATGCGCAGCGTGATCGCCTTGGCCCGTTCGCGCGCGAGCTTTTTGACCTCCTGCAATTCCTTCCGCAACTGCTGCGTGTCTTTGACCTTCGTGATGATTTGTTCCGCGATGGCTTTGTTGCGCTGGAAAAAATGCAGCAACTCCTCGCGCACGCTGTTGACGAGGTCGGTGCGGATTTCCGTGTTGCCGAGCTTGTTCTTCGTCTGCGACTCGAACACCGGGTCTTTCAGGCGGATCGCCACCGCGCCGATCATGCATTCGCGCACGTCGTCGCCGTCGAACTTGCCGCCGCAATACTCGTTCACCGCCTTGAGCAAACCTTCGCGAAACGCGCTCAGGTGCGTGCCGCCGTCGCTCGTGTATTGGCCATTGACGAAGGAATAAAACGTCTCGCCGTAACGGTTGTTGCTGTGCGTGAAGCAGAACTCCAGCATCTTGCTCGCGTAATGCAGCGGCGGATAAATCGGCTCGCTGCCGTCGCTGGCGAGGTCTTCCATCACGAGGTCCATAAGGCCGTGGCGGGATTGGAAAACTCTTGGCTCGGGCGACGCCGGCGTTTTCAGAATCAACCGCAGCCCCGTGTTCAGGTAGCTGTAATGGCGCAGGCGGCGTTCGAGGTGTTCTGGTTTGAAATCGGTTTCCTTGAAGATCGTCGAGTCCGGCTCGAATTCGACATACGTTCCGTCCGGCTGTTTGGCGTCCTTGCCCTTCTTCTCGTTCTTGAGCTTGCCGCGCTTGAAGCTGGCCTCGACGAATTCCCCCTCGCGATAACTGCGCACGACGAACACGTCCGAGAGCGCGTTCACCGCCTTCGTGCCGACACCGTTGAGGCCGACGCTGAACTGGAACACGTCGTCGTTGTATTTCGCGCCGGTGTTGATGGTGGACACGCAATCCACGACCTTGCCGAGCGGGATGCCGCGCCCGTGATCGCGCACGCACACGCGTGTACCGTCAATCACGATCTCGACCTCCTTGCCGAAGCCCATGATGTATTCGTCAATGGCGTTATCAATGACCTCCTTGAGCAGGATGTAACAGCCGTCGTCGTAATGATTGCCGTTGCCGATGCGCCCGATGTACATGCCCGTGCGCAGCCGAATGTGTTCCAGCGAACTCAGCGTCTTGATCTTGCTTTCGTCGTAATTGTGTTTGGTTTTTTCGGACATAGAAAAATTGACCAAGGAGAAAATGAGGCAAATCGGTGCGGATGAAAATAGAAAACCTCACTGCGGTCGTAGCTTCACTCGCCGCGCGTGGCGAAGCGGCGGTAAACGCGCCGCAGCCGCCGAGGTGATGAAGTCCGCGCAAATGCTGTGGATCGCTTTCAAAGTGATGGCCGCGGGCGCAATCCCGCCGGAGGACGCCTTCCGCTACGCGTTTGAAAACGGCGCGGACCACGTGCTCGCCGGGGACGTGCAGATCGCCCGGAAGATTCTTGCGGATCTGCCCAAACGAACCCGCGCATGGCAGTCGCCCCTCGCAGCAATTTGAAATACCCTTGTCGCCGTAGGAGACGAGGTAGCGAGTCTGAAACACTGCGCTTCCCCGACACTCCGGCGCGACCAGAGGTTCGCTTGGCTTGAGCGGCTAGTTTGCCGCAACGGTCGTCCCACTTGGCAAAAGGCCGACAATAAAAACTCGCACATGTTGACCAGCCCTTATTGTCAACTCGCTTCCATTATCGCAGACTGCCAAGATTGTCCCTTAAATTGCCGCGCAAAATGTGAATGAGCGTTAAGAGACTGGTCACTTGGGCAGCGCGACGGCACGGTAGAAGCGAATTGAATCGGTCGTTATCGGGTCGGTGAACACCACCGTGCCGGAGGTATTATCATTCCAGGCTACCTTGGTCCACTTGATCATGTCGCTGGAGACCTCCAAGGCATAAGTGAACCCCGCTTGGCCGCTAACAATCAATCGCACTGTTCCCTGGTTCTCAACAGTCATTGACGTGATTCTGGGAGCGCTTTCGACAGGGACGAACGCCTTTGCGCTCAAGAAGCTCGCACCTGCTCCCGCAGTGCTGATGGTAACGCTCCACCCGCTGGCGAAACTGCCCAGGTCCCCCGGACCGTCGTCAAACACATACAAGGACCAATTCCCATTGGCCGATTGACCGTTGAACACCGTGAAGTTTGTCCCGTGCGGCCCCGCCGGTGCAGGAGATGGATAAATTGTGGCCGGTGAGTACGCTGTTGGCCTGTAAGTCCCGCTGGCCAAAGCACCGGTTTGCGGCAACGCCGCCGCCGCACTGTTCGAGAAGGTCAAGTTCGCATTGACCGTTGGCCCCGTGCCTGCATTCTCCATGACTCTCATCGTCTGCCCGCCCGGCCCGACGAGCAGTACGTCCACATCATTGCCCCAGGTGTGACTGAATCCATTGAGCCGCAGCACAACGTTGGTGATTGTCCCACCCATCCCACTCACGTTGATCAGCGACGGATACGGCGCCCCCGCCCCCGAATCCGGGATCACGATTGCGGCGCTGTTGGTAAAGGACTTCGTCCCTGTCAACAATGAACTGACTGTCAGCACAAAATCCGTGCTCGTGGTAAACTGCCCGTCGCTCACGCTCACCGTGATTGTCGTGGTCCCCATCTGCCCGGCTACCGGCGTCACCGTCACGGCGCGGTTGCTGCCACTGCCGCCAAACGCGATGTTATTGGTCGGCACCAGTGCCGGATTTGAGGACCCCGCAGTCAAAGTCAGTCCCGTCAGCGGTGTATCCAGGTCTCCAACAGTAAAACTCAGCGGCCCTGTCGTCCCGTCCACAGTGATCGTCTGATCCGCTATCGCCGTGATCGTCGGGGGCACGGTCACCGTGGTCACCGTCAGGCTCCACCCGCCGGCGATGCTGCCCGTGGACCCGGAACTGTCATCCACGACATACAGCGACCACGTCCCATTGGCTGCAGTCGCGTTAAACACCGACATTGTCGTCCCATACGGCCCAGCGGGCGCCGGCGCAGCGAAAGTGTCGCCAGTGGTGATGTTCGTCGGCTTGTAAGTTCCCGAAACAATCGTCCCCGTCCCCAACGATGAGGCGGCAGCGTCCGACAGAGTCAGCGTGACGTTGTTCACTGCCCCGTTAGGGCCCACATCCGACATCACAATCACCTTTTGACCGCCAGGTCCAACGAGAAGAATGTCAATATCACGCATCCGTTGGTGCGTAATGCCGTAGAGCGTCATCGTCACGTTGCTGAGCGTGCCGCTCATTCCGGCAACACTGATCGTCGAGGGATATGGCGTTGCCGCTCTCACGCTCGGAATCCTGATCGCCGTCGCGTTGGTGTGTGCCTTCGTTCCCGTAAACGACGTACTGACCGTCACCACAAAACTGGTGCTGGTGCTGGTCTGACCGTCGCTCACGCTCACGGTGATCGTCGCACTGCCGGTTTGGTCGGTGGCCGGGGTCACCGTTACCGTCCGGTTGCTACCGCTGCCACTCAACACAATGTTGCCGGTCGGCACCAGCACAGGGTCGGACGAGCTGTTACTTAAGGTTAAATTGCCTACGGGCGTGTCCACGTCCCCAATCGTGAAGTTCAACGGCCCCGTCGAGGTGTTCACCGTAATCGCCTGATTCGCTATCCCCGTGATCGTCGGCGGATCGTTTACCGCGTTGACCGTCAGCGTAAAACTCGTGTTCGTGCTCAATTGTCCGTCACTCACACTCACCGTGATCGTCGCCGTCCCGTATTGATTGCTCGCCGGACTCACCGTCACGGTCCGGTTGGCACCTGAGCCGCCAAACGCAATGTTGTTCGTCGGCACCAAGGCCGGATTGCTTGTTCCCTTACTCAACGTCAGGCTGTCTGGTGCGGTCTCCGCATCCCCCACGGTAAAGCCCAGCGCAGCCGTGCTCGTATCCTCGTTGATCGTCTGGTCCGCAATCCCCGTGATCGTTGGCGGGGTGTTCACCGCGTTGACCGTCACCGCAAACGAGTCGCTGGCGCTGTTCGTCCCGTCACTAACCGTCACGGTGATCGTCGCCACTCCCGTCTGATTGGCCGCAGGCGTCACGGTTACCGTCCGGTTGCTCTCACTGCCCCCAAACACCACGTTGTTCGTTGGCACCAGCGTCGGGTTGGTCGAGCCTGCGCTCAAGGTCAGATTGCTCACTGGCGTGTCCGCGTCATTGACCGTAAACGGTATCGCCGGCGAGGGAGTGTTCACCGTTGTCACCTGATCTGGAATGTCGCTGATCGTCGGCGCCAGGGACGGCGGATTCTCTCCCACCGGCGTATTCATGTCCGCTTGGATCTCGGTCACACTCAGCGCCCGGTTGTACACCCGCACTTCATCAATCCGACCGGCAAAGTACTGCCCGTACAGCGCATCCCCGCCGAGCGTCAACGCCCCCGTCGATGGGTTAATCAA
>JACQFP010000057.1 GCA_016200005.1 Verrucomicrobiota bacterium
CTACCGATATCAATTGACCCGCCAAGGCCGGCAGATCGTGACGGCGTTGCTGGCCGCCCGCCAGGCCGACGTGGAGAAACTCATGGCTCTGGCCGCCTAAACTCTTTGTCAAAAATGCATGAACCTTCGTCATTGTATTACGGATCAAAGGCTAAAATACTGAAAAGCTGAAACGTGAAACGTGAAACGTGATGCGTGATGGGTGATGCGTGATGCGTGAAAAGCGGAACACGGATCAAAGCAAAAAGCTGAAATTGGGAAAACTGAAAATTGAGATCTAACCGCGAAATACGCGAAGCACGCGAAAGACGGCTGATTAAGATTAAGAGTAAGAGTAAGAACCGTTAGAGGACGGAGAGACGGAGGTCAGACGACGGCGTTTCATGATTCGCCCTGCGCTGCAATCACGCGTTGCTTGATAAGTTCCGCCGGGTTGCCACGATAAATGCCGAACGGTTCCAAGCTCTTAGTCGCAACCGAACCGGCGGTCAGCACGGCATGAGAACCGACGCTGACACCGGGGCCGACGAAGCAGGCCGCGCCAATCCACGCCCCCTGCTCCACTTGAATGGGTTTTGTGATCAGGTCGAAGCTTGGAGACTTGTAGTTATGATTTCCTGAACAGAGAAAGGCGCGCTGCGAGATGCAAACATTGTCAGTAATAGTGATGCGTTCCAGATTCAACAACCAACATTCTTCACCTAACCAGACGTGATCGCCGAGGGCCAGCTTCCATGGAAAGGTAATCTTAACGTGCGGCTTGATGACCACCCCACGCCCCACCGTTGCTCCGAACCACCGCAGCACCGTGCATTTAAACCGAGACAACTTCAGCGGGCAAAGCTGGAATAGAATGATGCTTACGATAAGCCACAGGGGCTCCTTGAACGCGCTCGCCCCGCGGTCAAACCCGCCCGTCGTGAACTTTGATAGATCAACCCGCAATTCGGGATCTAAACTAGTGACCTCTGGGCTGCCGCCTTTCATCATTTCAGTGTTTCCAATTTCCGTATCTCAGGATTTCAGGTGAACACACTTCGGCCTATTCTCCTGCCCGAGCAGCCACTCATAAACCTGAATCAAGTTTGCGATCGTCGTCTCCAAGCTAAACTGGCTCGCGAATGTCGTCGCCTTGACGCTCATTTCTTGACGCTTCTGCTCCGGCAATGCCATGGCTTCTCGCAGTGAAGCGGTCAACGCTGTCGCCGTAGGCGGGATATACCACCCGGCACCTCTCCCGGGTAACTCCTGCCACGGCGTACCGGTGGTAGTAATGACCGGGAGACCTGACAGAAGAGCCTCGGCGATGGAGTTCCCAAAATTCTCGAAATCGCTGGGCATCACAAAAAGTTTTGCCGAGGCGAGGGCGGCCCACTTTTTTGCCTGATTTAGTTCTCCTGTGAACAGAACGCTGTCAACACAGCGCACTTGGCGAACTAGGGCTTCAAGCTTACTTTTGTAACCCCGTTCGTCCGGGCCGGCGAGCACCAGCAGCCACCGGTCATGATGTTCACGCAAGGCCGCCCAAGCTTCAATGAGACGCGGCAATCCTTTAACGGGATGCATTCTTCCTAAATAAAGCAAAATGTCCTTCCCGGCAGGGACGCCGGCGCCCTTCTGAAACTCTGCGCTGGACAAAACAGCCGAGACGGCCGACGGCGCGACCGGGTTGGGGATGATTGCCACGGGATTACGAAGTCCGAACTGACGAAGGTGCTGGTGTTCGAGTTCTGACTTCGCATGGAGGCACTGGGCCTCGTGCAACGCCTGCGCCTGAAACCAGATGCGCACGGGTAACTTTTTCCACCAATGATAACTCAGTGCAGTCGGGGCCAACATGCCACAAGTAGCCACCAGATGAGGTAACCCACGGCAGCGTGAGGCGAGGTATGCAGAACGATGCACATCCGTCCATAGGCCGTGCGAATGGATGATCTCACACGGCGCTTGAGCAAGGGCGCGGGCGAGTCTAGGGGAGCGGCGGAAGGTTCCCCACCGGGAGCGGCCAAATGTCGAAGTCTGCACACGAGGAGCGAAAACAATGGGTAGGCCATCATCTGGGTGGATGACACTAAAAACCTCTACGTGACACCCGGCTTCGGCCAAGCCTGCGGCGTACGCCGCAAGCGCAAAAACCGGACCGCCTTGCGCCCGACCGAGGTAGGGGATAACATGAGCCACCTTCATCCTAACTGGACTGCTTTCCAAACCTGGTGTGCATGAATTCGGTGAGTCTGGACCGCCATTGCAAACACTCGTGGAGGATCGGCCAAACCGGCGCTGCTTGTCTGGATCTGCAGTGGCAGCACGGCGAGGCACACAGGACTTCCGCTGCGAAGACTCGATCCTGCTGGTAGCCTTATTCCCAGTTCCAGCCGGACCGTTTCTTCGTCCATACCTTTCGGCAAGTTGAAAAAGGTGGTCCGATACCCACGATGAATCAAAGTCACAGCGTAAGTGACCACCGCAGGCAAGGAGCGCGCCACGGCCGTACTCGTACAAAGAATAAAGTGCCCAATTTCTGCCATCGTTCGCCTCTAATTCGTTGTACCCGGTGTGGCTTTCTTTGACACGACGCTTACTTGTAACCCATCCCCACCCGAACTCAATCTCTTACACGCAATAACGGACAACCCTCCGCCCCCATTCCGCAGCCTCTCCCGCCGACTAACTTCCCCGCATATCAAGTCGAGGATTCGCACGCCTAGATAAACTATCACAAGGTTTCGTAAAGGATTGACTAGCCACTCCACATAATTACGCTCAAAGAAAATCAAGAGACTAAACGAGAAAGGTACGCCCAATATGACTGATCTTGCCGTAATCTCTCCGTACTGCAAGCGCCTCCAGACGCAGCCTATAACAGCGCCCATTCCCGCCATACAGACTAGTGCGCCGTACCAATTAAAGTCAGCATAAACTGCTGCTATGGGTGTTGAGAGTTGGTCTTCAAACGCTAGCTTATATTCCAGAATCATAGTACGTTCTTCATCTGGAACGTCGTACTCACCCCCACCGATCCCTGGTTTCGAGGGCCACAACAACTTCGGGATCATTTTCTTGGCGCTGATCCAAGCGCACTTTCCCAACAAGAACCGCCCTTCCTCTCTAACCCTCGCCGCGACTATTCCGGCCGGCTCTTCTAGACCGGCCATGCGGAACGCGCTGTCTTGTTCAAGAGACCCAACGAATTCGTTATGGAGCGCCGGATCAAAAAATAGCACCGAGTGAAACGCACCCGGCAACAGTTGGATGTTTTGCCTAAGGTCGTTGTAACCAACATCGTCTGGATCATCGGGTCCGCCGCTCAATCGCTGACGCAATCCCACTGTGGTAGTTAAGTAAACTGTAACGACACCGACCACACACAGAACGTAATGTCTCAGCTTCCATCTGAACCCCGGGCGCCGACTCTGCAGGAGGGGAAAAATGGTCATAGCGAGCACATAAAATCTTCGGTTGCAGAGGACGAAGAAGAGCACCGGGAGGATTATGGAACTTGCATACGTCAAAAAGTAGCGGTTGGCATTGCCGCCCTTGCCTGCTTGCCATCGAATCCCAAAGCCTAGCACACCCAGAACCATGTACCCGGTCGGAGTAAATTCCTTCATTGTTGAAAGAAACAATTTTGGCAATATTTCCGCCGCTGTCGCGTAAGTAACTCCCAGAAGCACGGTCGCGTAAATCCAGTATGCCGCGACCAGTTGCGAGACGTTCCACGTCTGCGCCGAACCGACAGGTAGGTTCCCGGAAATGGCGCTTTTGTACCCTAGCAGTAGCGCAAAAAGACAGGCGGCGGCATACACCGCAGTTATGGGATAGTACGCGTAAGAGCCCGTGTTTTTGATAAGCATATCGTCGTATGCCCAAAGGCTGCACGGCACATTACCTATGCCGTAATACAAAGCGAACGCCGCCGACACACACGATGCCGGGTTCAGCCATCTCAGGTTACCGGTGGTCTCAAGGCCCCAGTAAAGCGGAATCGAACAAACGCAAGCCAGCAGCCCGAAGACGGTGGACATTATCGCGACACGTCCATAACCCACCGAGTGGGACAGCCCTAGCAGACAAATAATGAGCGCCACACCCAGCCCGACAGTCAAGCAACGCATATTAAAGAAGTTCGACACCCTGGTCGAGACCGGCGAAACACGAGAGTCACGCCGGGCTGCGGCGCGTGGTGCGCGAGAGGTTTTTAGCATTGGGTACCCTTGATGGTTCTGACTAAGAAGGTGCGCGTTTGGATTGGGGAGGCTCTCCCACCCTCGATCAGATCGAAAGCGCGCAAGCCGGTTCGCAAGCTGCTCCACAGAATTAATCTCAGAAGACTCCTCAGCCCAATAATGGCGGGCCCGGTCTCCCGAAATTCGATCTGGACAAATCCAGTCAATTTTAGGAACTGCTGAATCGCAGGTGCGGAGTAGGCACGGCAGTGGGTGATGTCTCCCCAAACCAACTCACCTCCCCGGACAGATCCGGCGTTCGGTAACTGCATGATCAGCCGGCCGCCCGTGCGCAGAGCCGTGTGGCAATCCTTCAGGAACTGTCTGGCTTGGTCCAATGACAAATGCTCAAAAAGATCGATCGCCAGCACGACATCGTAACTATTTGGGTGTTGTGCAAGGTACTGGAGCGCGTCAGCCTCAATCGCTTCAGGGTGGAGCCTCCGAGCCAGGGACACCTGCTCAGCGGAACGATCCAACCCGGCCACACGCGTGTAGCCCCAGGCTTTAAGCGAATACAGCATGTTTCCATGCCCGCACCCGACGTCCAGAATCGCGGCATCTTTGGCGGGCGGCAGCCAGTCACGCAGATAATGGGCGTAGGTCCGCGCGAACCGGTTCAGAGACTTCTCGTCGCAGCCCACAACATCACCAATCTTGGTGCTGACGTACCTTTCGTACGCCTCATCTGCCACGGAAAGCGGCCTACTGATTCTGTTTGGTTCTTCCTTCATCAACTCGCTCAAGGTTCTGTTCAGGGCCGAACCGAAATCCCGCACGGCCCGGACGAGCCCTAATGAGACCCTGACTTAGCGGCCACGGCCATCATGGAATGCCAAGATTTCGTCTGCCGCGCCATCCCGAGTATAACGAGAATCCCGGCACCTCCGGTGACCCGCTGCTCGTATACGAAGCCTCTCCTCA
Source organism: Verrucomicrobiota bacterium (assembly GCA_016200005.1). NCBI lineage: Bacteria > Pseudomonadati > Verrucomicrobiota > Verrucomicrobiota bacterium. The sequence goes on from JACQFP010000057.1 coordinate 5,151, forward strand.
GGATTGGCCAGGTAGTATTTGACTTTCTCCGGCAAGTCGGCTTCCGACCGAAAGACCGCCACCTCGTGACCGGCGCTGAAGAAACGGCCCAGTTCGACCGTATCCTCGTGCAGCAAAAAGCCACCGGCCGCCGGAATCTGCCAAGTGCGGGTAGTGACACTATCACCGACGCGCGTACCACCACCGGGTTCGCTCAGGAGGCCAAGGTTGACCTTCGTAGCTCCATAAATGACCGATAGTTCGTCGCCGTAGGCTCCGCCTCCCCGCCAGCACCTGCGTAGGTTTGCAGCCGAACGTTCCCAGCCGGGCCCCCAAATGCGGACGTCGTTGCCGGGGCAAACCTGCACGATGGCCCCGAGGAACTTTTCCTTCTTGGGCGACCAGCACCCAACGAAGGAAACATCGCAACCATAGTGGGCGAGCGTTTCCTTGGAAAGCGGTATCGGGCGATGGACTTCCGGATCGAAACCGTGCATGACCAACCGGAGCGCTCGAACCCGGGATTTCAGCGCCGGATCATCAACATGAAATGATTTGGTCGTGAAAAGACAGTCATAGAGCGGAAGGCAGGACCAGATTTCCGGACCGTGGTCCAGGAAACTGACATCGGGGTAAAAACAATAGAGAGCAAATCCCCGCCGGCGAAAGGCCTCAAGCGTGGAGGCGCGAAGCATCGTGCCCTTAAATACCAGGAGAAAATCAATGGCCGGGTTTTCCAGATGCCGAAGAATGGCCCGGTTGTAATTCGCAACGAACTGGGGACGGCAAAGGCGGCGCAAGATACGCAAACTGAAGATTGACCAGTTCAGAGGGAAGGAATCCTCGGAACTCACCTCAATGAGGGCATGCCCCCTTCGGCGCAAGGCCGCCGCCAGGGCCCGAGCGTCCGATCCCCACCAGCCAGCGCCGAGAAACAGTATCAGACGACCACCTGGCTCATTGCCATAACGCTCCTCATGCATTCTGCTTACCGGTTCGGATGCTGTTGGAATGAATTTCATGGCTGGTTTCCTCCCAGCATGGATCGTAGCCTCCGCACTACGGGTCGGTACTGCTCGTCGTAGTTGTAGCGCTCCAAGTGCAGCCGGCGGCCGTGCTCCGCCATCCGTTTGTGGAGTGTTTTGTCATCCAGCAGGCGATGCACCGCGGCTGCCGCGCCTTCCACCGAATCCCAAGGAATGCACAACCCGAAGCCCTCCCCTTCGATGAACTCCACGGCCCCCGGATTGCGGTCCGCAATCTGAGGCAGACCCAATGCCATGCACTCGAAGCGCTTATTGGAACCCATCGCCTGGTACTTCCAGTTGATGTTCACCGGCTCGAACACGGTCCACCCAAGGTCGGCGCCGGCGATGGTGGCGTAATGCTCCTCGAAAGACTGAAAGCCTGGGTTATGGAAAATAACCCGCCCGGCGACCCCCAGCTTGAGCGCCATCTGCTTCAAGCCCTCAGCGTATTCGGGGCCGGCCTTGCCCTTGATAACGAAGAAACTATTATTCGGCCATTGCGGCATCGAACGTATTGCCAGTTCAAGGCCATGCGTGGGCCCGACCCAACCATGGTACAGGACTATTCCAGAATTCTCGGGAATTGCGTGGGCCAGTGTCTTTCGCAAAGTCGGCTCCGGTAGCCGCAGGATTGGGCGCGTGCAATTTGGAACAATCAGAGTTTTTTCAGGGTCTATTCCTGCTTTTTGAGCAAAGACCTCAGCGCGGGATTTGTCACAATTCGTGATCAGATCCGGGAGTTTTGCGTTGCGATAGACGTAACGGTTGGCCAGTGCCACGCTCCAACTTTCGCTGTGATCCTCCGGGATGTGATGAAAATGCCAGACTAGCTTCGCCCCATTCCGCCCAGCCGAATTCCCCACCGCGAGTGCCGCATCCGCGTCGCTAGCGATTACAACGCCCGGATGCAACCCCCGAACCAGCCGCCGAACGCGGCGGTGCAAGCGCCACACTTCCAGCATCCGGGCCGACAGAGGTCGCCGCACGCCGAAATTCTCGCCTAAGGAGAAACGCTCAATCGCACTGTTCAAGCCCGCTGCTGCATTCTGCAAACCTGGCTTTCGACAGCAGGCAATGCTTACCCGAAAGCCTTCCTCAGCGAGGATGTTTGCCTGGTGGAGGGTAGGCGGAAGAATCTCGACGGGCGGCCGGGTGACAAACAGTATACGCGTTGCCCGGTTTAGGGCATCACCATGGAAACTCTTGCGGTCTCTGCGCTCATATTTTACTTTTAAATTTTCCATACCGGTTGTCCTAAGCCGCCTTCATTGCGTAGCGCTGCCAGTAATCCAAACACCGTCGAATGCCTTCTGTTAATGCGGTGCGGTAGCGGAAACCAAGCGATTCCTGTAGTTGTGTAGAGCCATAACGTGCGAACACCCCTTCCGGCTTATCGGCCGTGTTCATCAGTTCAAGCCCGTTGCGGCTGCCATACACGATCTCCCAGGCCAGCGATGCGTAGTCGTTGAAACTGGTCGCGATGCCGGTGGACAGATTCACGCCACGGCCATCAGCCACCTTTTCTGATACCGCCAGCACGCCGTCAATACAATCCTCGATGTAAATGAAATCACGCATTTGGCGACCACTACCCCAGACGGTCATGGGGGTTTCGCCTCGCACAGCGCGCGTCAAGATGGCGGGAAACGGGTAGGTCATGTCCTGGTCCTCGCCATAGCCGGAGAAGGGACGGTAGCAAGTGATGTGGTGGCCGTGTCGCTCGTGGGTCAGCCGAGCCAGGTATTCGCCTGTAAGTTTAGACCAGCCGTAGGTCAGATCCGGCTGACCGAGAAACTCGCCTTTGAACTCGATCATATCCTCGGTCAGTTCCCTGTGATGATCGTGCCGTTGGTGGGCAACCGGATACGCGGCGGACGAACTGAAGTAGTGGACACGTTTCGGGAGATATGCCAAGCGCGACAGCCAGTAGAAAAACTCGGCGTCGATGGACAGATCCACGGCCACGGCCAGGGGATCGTTTTCGATCACCAGTCGGCCCCCGACTACGGCCGCCAAGTGCACCACCACGTCGTATTGAGGCGTGTGAGACGGAGGACGCCGGAAGAAGTTGCGGCAGTCATCCCGAATCAACTCGACTCGCGATGGTTCCGGTCGCAGATGAGGCATCCAATTTTCGAGAGGCTGGCAGCCTGAACCGGGATAAAGATTGTCCACCAACGTCACTTCATATCCGCTTTTTGCCAGCCGCGCGCAGACATGTCGCCCCACGAAACCGGCTCCGCCGGTGATCAATGCTTTCATCATGTTGATTTTCCTCGTGTAACTTTTGCGAATTCAGCCGGCGAGCAAAACTCCTGCCGTGCCCAACGATACCTTCGAGCGTGCCTCCGTCGGTTTTGGAATCTCACCATTGATTGGACTTGCGGAAAACACCGTTCGCTCGCACGAACGCCAAATCGACCTGGCCCAAGGCACCATCAAAGGGCCGCCGATAGAATTCTGTGATGTCGTAAAGCTCATAGCCTCGTTCTGCCATGAACTGTATGAGCTCTCGCGTCATAGGTTGCGCTGCACTTTCAAAGCGAAAAAGAGAAGTTTCGAGAATAAACACCTCCGTTCGGCCAAAGCATGTCGCAGCCCCTTTGAGAACTTCTAATTCAAATCCTTGAACATCCAGTTTGACGAGGTCGGGGCATATCTCCCGTTTTGACAACAGGCCGTCCAGAGTCACGATCTTTGTTTTCCGTTGCTTACCGGTGCCAAGAAGTGAATCATCTGCTTTCGGCAGAAACGACGAACCCATGAGATCGCGGTAAACGCTCAGGACGAGTTCACCCTCTTCGCTTCCAGCTCCTGCGAGCACATACTCGACATTGCGATGCTCGCCGCATAACGCATCAAGGCAGGCCGTCATTTCAACTTGAGGCTCGATCAATAGAAAATCTGCTTCTGGAAAACTCTGCATCGCCATCCGCGTCCACCCTCCGGTGTTAGCCCCGACGTCAATGATTCCGCGACATCGAAATCCGCGCGCTCGGATGTCTTCGAGAAACATCCCCAGATTGGCGATTGGCCTTTCAACGGTTCCAGGGACAAAAAACTTCGGCGACACGCGTACCAAGCGACAACCCAACAGTAGAACCATCGCGTCGGCAATTCTTCGGAGCCTGTTCATTTTAGTGTGTTCCAAGCAATAACAAAAGACATCGATGTCGGTCGGCGGTCCCTGAGAGACTTGTCGTCCCGATAAACCGGGGAATTGGGACGGACCTTTATTGAGAAATGCTGCCTCGTTCAGGTGCTAGTGATGCATCAACAGCCAGACCTGATTCTCCTCCGAATGAGGCGCGCCGGCGCTCCAGCCCAGATCTCCATCGCAGGAATGGACGTGGTGACCACGGTGTTGGCCCCAATGACGGCCCCGCGCCCTATAACAAGACGTTCTGGCGGTTTGGTTTGAATCAGAGAGCCCCGCCCAATCCACACGTCATCTTCGATGATGATGGAGCTGCTGACATCCGGTTGTTCTTTGGTTGGCCGAAGCGGATCCTCAAAAACGTGGGTTGTATCCCGGATTGAAACGAATTCGCCGATGAGCACATTGTTTCCGATCGAGATTTGTCCACCACTGTGCAAATGGAAGTCGCGGTTGATCCAGAACTTGTTCCCAATGGTGACCCGGGCCTCAGGATTGACGTCGATTTCAAACATACAGCGGTCGCCGAGATACGAGTCGTCCCCCAGGCTCAGAAAGCCTCCCGGCGTCACCAAAAGATCGCGCCCCAGACGGATTCTGCGTCCCTTCCGACCCTTCGTGCAGCACTTGATATAAAGCAGAACGAAGCGCTCACGAAGACAGACCCACCGTCGGAAAGCCAACACGAGGACGACGAATGGCGCGCGCCACCCATAACGGCGCCAAATTGTTTCAACTCGGTTCATGTGACTTGGTTTCAATGCCGCCTGGCTTCTCAATGTGTGGATAAGCCTTCCAGTTCGGGGCGACTGTTCGCGGCTCGATGTTACCCATGGCCGTGGCGTATGGGAAGCGGCTTGGCGACAACGCCCATCGCATATCTTCCAATTCGCAATTTGAGAGTCGCCAGAGCGCAACTGCGTCCTTCAACCAGCCACGCAGAATATATCGGGCCAGGAGGCGCAGATGGATGCCGACGAGATTTCGCATTGCTAAGGTCCGCTCCGATTCCGACAAGGGACAGTTCGGATGCAACAAGGCATCTCTTAGAATCCGAAACGATTCAGCCTGGGCCCCGATTGTTCGGCACCACCACCCCCTTTCAATTAGAACTCCCCCTTCCTGCTGCCCAGCATGGTAACGGTAAAACACCAAGCCTTGGATGGTGAAAAGAATCTGATGTCGGCGGGCGACAGTCAGATTGAATTCCATGTCGCTGGAGAGGTGCATGACCGGAAACCCGCCCACCTCCCAGAAAGTGTCTTTGCGAACAATGGCGAATGTAGGACCGTGACCCAACCCGCCGCTGCCCAGAAAATTGAGCCGATAAGCATCTCTGGGGCCTAACGCTACCGGATAAGCCCACTCCTCCCTTGGTTGATTGGCAAACCCCAGCCCGGCTTGCGGGAACATCTCCATCTGGTGGGTCATCACGTCCAGACAATGAGGATACAACATGTCATCCGCGTCGAGATACTTCAGGTACTTGCCTCGAGCCAGTTTGGCCGCTCGATTTCGATTCTGGAACTGGCCCAGATTGATCTCGTTGACAAACAAGCGCACGCGCTGGTCAGAGGCGTAGCGCCGAGCGATTTCAACCGATCTGTCTTTTGAGCCGTCATCCACAACGATCAGTTCGAAGTCGGTGAACGTCTGCGCAAGCACGCTCTCAATGGCCTCCGCGATGTACTGCTCGCGGTTGTAGGCTGTCATCAGGACGCTGACAAGGGGGTTACTCATGGGGAAAAGTTCAAATCTGAAAGCAGAAATTGGAAATCAGAACACCAGACTGCTTGCTCCAAGAGCACGGGACGGCTTGCATTGTCAAAAAGCATAAATCATCAGTAAATTAGAAAGTTGAAGTCAGAGGCTCATCGTCCAAGGCGGCGCTGCGCACGGCGCAAGTTCTTGGCGAGCCAATTAGGTACCCAGGGGTGATTGATAAAACTGGCTGGCTGGAACTTCCACGAAACCGCCTCTGCCACGTAACGTCGGTGGTGGTCTTGCGCCTGTCGGATCGCCTCCAAGTGCCGCGCCACTTCCTTTTCGAAAGCATATTCCTCCCGCACCGTGCAGGCCGCCTCGGCAGACATGCGCCCGAGGTAGTCGCGGTCACGATCAAGCTGCCGAACCAAGGCCGTGACTTTGTCCACGTCGCCCAACTGCACGACAAAGCCGCTGTCGCCGTTTCGGATCGCCTCGCGGCAACCACAGGTTTCCGTGACGATGGGCACGCACCCGAATCTCATCGCTTCGAGCACGCTCAGGCCGAAGCCTTCGGATTCTGACAGGAGAAAGGTGAGGTGCGCCGTCTGCCACAATCCGTCCAGTTCGGATCTCGGCAAGAAGCCAGTAAACCCAACGTGGCCTTCCAAACCGCAAGCCGCCACTTGCCGTGTCAACTCACCACGCAACGGTCCGCCGCCTACAATACGTAATCGAAAATCCAGACCCGCTTCGCGCAAGCGACGCGCGACTTCGATCATGTCACCGATGCGTTTGATGTGCGCGAGGCGGCCCGCAAACGCAATTTGGAGAGGCCCGGCAAAAGTGTGCGGGGGCGCCGCGCGCATGGAGGGCAGTCCGAGGGGAATTGCGGTGACCCCGATGTCCGCACCCGCAAGGCGGCGACGGAGTTCCTCTGCTGCCAGGTTGCTGACGGCAAAGATGTGGTCCAGGTATCCCACAAACTCCGTGTTACACGCGAAGTCGTGCTCGTTGTAACCATGACAGGCACCGACGGCGACCGGGCGGCGGGGGCCGAGCAGACCGATCGCGCGGTAGGCCACGGAACTGGTGTTGGGATAGACGATGTCGAATGCTCCATCCCGGATGAAGTCAGCCATCCGGGTAAATACGTGATAACAGTTATCGAATGGCGAGTGGGCAAAGACACCTGCGGTGACACCGGTCGGGGCGGGAGGATTCGGCTCGCTCGCCGCTTCGCGCTGCTCAAAAAGGATATGCACTTCGTAGCCGAGGTTGCGAAAGGCTTCACTCAAATCAATGCAGAAGGATTGAAGACCGCCGATTCCAGAAGGCGATACGAACAAGAGTTTTGATTTGCGTTCCTGGGTGGACATTTACCAATCGTTCAGAGCGCAGCCCTCTTCGAAGCTCCCGCGCTGGCCGGGAACTTCGCCCGGCGCATATGACGGAGGAGTAGCCGCGCAATCTGCGACGTTCCCGCGGTTGAACACAAACCTCGCGCATGAACCGTCGCAACCTTGCGAAGCAACTGCCAACTATTAGTCGGATCGGTGTATGTCAGGTAATGCGCCTGCTTGAGGAGCGACGCGCAAAGTTCGCGTTTGGCCCATCGCCAGGTTGCAAGCTTTTCATTTTTCCGGGCACGCTCCAGCATTTCCTCCAGCAAAGCCAACGCGGGTGAAACTTCATCCGCCGCAATTGCATCGTACGCGCAGAGCAGCGTCCGCAAAGCCGCGGCCTTGTGCTCGTCCACGACGCGTCCAAGATAGCGCGAAAGCATCCGACGCGACACGCTTCTGGCAGATTTCTGCGTTTCCGATGCACGCACCGTGGTGGCGCACGCTGCATGGGTGCGCACCGTCAGCAACGGCTCGCGAAGATTCGCGAACTCCGTCCGCTCCGCCAAGCGCGCCCAGAGATCGTAGTCTTGAGCGGTAATGAAAGTTCCATCATAACCGCCCACCGCACGCACCTCGCTCGCCCGGTAGAGAACCCCGGCATGACTGAGGGAACTCTCCCAAAGTAGCCTGAACTTGATCATCGCGCTTTCGGTCGGCAAGGGCTGGAACCCAATAGCACGACCGTCGGCGGCGATACGATTATAACTGCTAGAAACGGCCCCAACCTCCGGGTGTTGACTGAGAAACTCCACTTGTCGCTCCAATCGCCTTGGATGGCAAAGATCGTCACCATCCGCACGCGCAATGAGCGGCGCGCGGCACACCGCGAGTCCGCGGTTCAGGGAAGCCGCCAGTTTCAGATTGCGCTCGTTACGACGCAGAACGAACCGGTTATCGCGCTGCGCGTAGGCTCTCAAAATGGCCGGCGTCTCGTCCGTGCTTGCGTCGTCCACCACGAGAATCTCAAAGTCGGCAAAGGACTGACACAGCACGCTGTCCAGCGCGGCAGGCAAATATGGAGCGCAGTTGTACACGGCCACCAAGACGCTGACAGCCGGATCGCGCGGTTTGTTTTTGGTTTCCTGCACCAGCATCTTGTGTCAATTCGCCGCGAGTATTCGGGACAACCGCCTGCGGACACGAAAGGAAAGCAACCGACGGGCAATTGGGCTGAGGCGATAACGGTCATGGTGCGTATTCATGGATTCGCTCAGCAGGTCGCGGTAAAGCCAGAACAAAGAGGATTGGTCATTGCGGGCTGGGCCGAGCACGGAACAAGCGGCCACGTAACCGGCTTCCTGCGTGAGGCGAGCGACACTGCGATTGAACGCGCCTCCCGGATAGGCGAAAAACTGGACAGGGACTCCAAGCGCACCTTCCAAATCCTCCTTGCAACCAACGATCTCGTCCCGGGCCTGCTCTGGTAACAACTTGGTGAGATCTGGGTGGGTGCGCGTGTGGCCTCCGATGGTCATGCCCGCACGCAACATTTCCTGCAACTGCGCCGTGTTCATCTTTTCGGCATCATCTTTTCCTCGGTGGAGATGCCCGCTCGTCACAAAAAACGTCGCCGACACCGAAAGCTCCTTGAGTACCGGCAACCCGAAGATGAAATTGTCCAACCACCCGTCGTCAAACGTCACCGCAACGGTCTTTGGGTCTTCAGCCCCGCGTTTGTGGATGTCGTCCACGAGTTCGGCCAGCGAGATAAAGCGGTAGCCGCGCCGCCGCAATTCGAGGAGTTGTCGTGAGAATCCTTCGGGCGTATGCATAAACCGCCAGCCTTCGTTGGCCTCCCATCCGGGCGGCACGGCTTCCACCGGGGCAACGTGATGATACATCAGAATCATTGCGGTGGCGGCTGTTGGGCGGATGTCATCGCGTGCTAGGAACGGAAAGCAATTCGTGGTCGGCGGTTCGTTTGGCGCTCAGCACGACCCCGAAATCAAGGTGCATCATCCGGTTGCGGCGTACCAGCCAGCGGCTAATAGTATTGCAGAAAAATCCCCAGAACCACCTCTTCGTGGGTGACTTAAATATGGTTTCCAGCCAGCAAAAGTCATCCACATGCATGCCGCAGCGCTCAGCCAATTGGTAGATGGTCTGCGGGCAGAACCAGCACGTGTGTTCAGGGTTGATCCCGGTCCAGCCGTCGAAAGCCACGTTAAAAAAGCGGTCGGCCGCGAGGGGATGCGGAGTCGTCACCAGTCCAATTCCGTCTTGACGCAAATGGTACGCGATCGTTTCCAGCAGGGCTCCCGGATTGGGGAGATGTTCGATAAGATCACCACAAACCACGACATCGAACTTCTCTTCCAACCGCATCGTCGTGGCGTCGGCCACAATCATGTTGTAACCCATGCCGTTAAGCTGGACGACTTCCTTCTCCAGGATGTCAACACCGAGCACAGAACTGGCATTTGCGCGAATGACGTTGTGTAACCAACGTTCAGGCGCCTGAAAAAGCCGATCCAGCGAGTGTTGCACACAGCCGAGGTCGAGGACTTTTTTGCCCGCCACCCGGCTGCGGATAAACTCGGTCTTCGGCACATACGGCGCGTGACGAATGGTGGCGATGAATTCCTGCGTGGACGAGTATTTCACTTGGATTCTTCGTTGTTGTTGGATTGGCACAGGCTCATTCGGCCTGCCCAGCAGTTACAATCGGAGGACAACTCGACGGCGTGGGTTCAACGAGAATGTCGCCGTTGATGTAAATCGCGCCGTGATTCGACTGCGGAATCCGGCCTGTTCCGTAAACGTCTGCAGGTTCAACCGTGAAAGCCAATGCCTGTTCCACAAAATCAACCCACGCATGCACGTCCTCCATCAGTGACACGCTCAGGAAATAGGATCCCGGCAGGAGCGGGTTCTGCGGGACATAAAGCCGTGCGACCCCTTGAACCGCGAATTCAGGTGTGCACGTCCGGTTACCGGTCATCAGGTTGTTCAGTGAAAACACCCGCCGTCCCATGCTGTCCTCGATACCGAATCCGAATATTGGCGACGCCACCGGCGATGAACACTTGAACTCAAAACAAAAATACACGGGCTGCCCCATGACGACGTTGTCAACGCCCCGGTGGTCGGCGGTTTCGAGCCACACACGAACCACCGCCGGCTCCCGCGAATTGCGCCGTCCGGGATGGGTTCGCAGATCACCAGCACCCGGTGAATTCGCGACACCCTGCTGAAGATAGAGCGGAATTATTTGGTCTGGCGGTCCTTCCTGTTTTAGCCGGCCCCATTCCAACATAACGATGCGTCCACAAAGAGATTCCACCATCGGCATATTGTGGCTTACAAACAGCACCGTCCTTCCCTCTTTTCCCGCCACAGTTTGCATTTTGCCGAGACATTTTTTCTGGAACTCCGCGTCGCCGACGGCCAGCACTTCATCCACGATAAGGATTTCAGGCTCCAAGTGCGCGGCAACCGCAAACGCCAGCCGCACATACATGCCGCTGCTGTAGCGCTTGACCGGCGTGTCCAGAAACTTCTCCACTTCCGCAAACGCCACCATCTCGTCGAACTTCTTCCTGATCTCCACCCGGCTCATGCCAAGAATTGCGCCGTTCAGGAAAATGTTTTCGCGCCCAGTCAGTTCCGGATGAAACCCCGTTCCCACCTCCAACAAAGACGCAATGCGCCCTCTCACCTTCACCCGCCCTTCCGTCGGCTCGGTAATCCGGCTCAGAATTTTCAGCAGTGTTGATTTCCCCGCCCCGTTTCTTCCAATTATCCCCACCACTTCGCCCTGGCGAACCTCGAAATTTATGGCGCGGAGTGCCCAAAATTCCTCGGTTCGGGAAACGCTGAAATGCTGAGACGCTGAAATATCCTTAAATTCTGAAACGCTGACATTCTGAAATTCTGAAATGAGTTTGGTTGTGTCGCCGGATTTCAGATTGTCAGGTTTTCCGCTTTTCAGCTTTTTGAAAAAGCAAACGGCTTTTTCCGCGATGACATCGCGGAGGGCGACGTAGCGCTGCCGCTCGCCTTGATGGCTGATACGATATTTTTTTCCAAGTCCCTCCACCCGGATGATAACATCATCACTCATTTAACGACCAATCCCATTTCTCATCAAGCCCTCGGCGAGCTCTCGACTGAAAGTGGAAGCGCCTTTGCGGTTGAGGTGACCCGCGTTATAAAAATTTTGTTTTTCCGTGGTAATATGGCTTTCCGAATAGTCGAGGAATAGAGTATTGGAGTTGGTCGAAAGGGACCGGAGGGTTTCTCTCATGAGGGTGAAGTCCACTACGTTGTGCATCTCCTGGTAAAACGGTGGCAGGACCAGAACCACCTTCCTCCCGCTAGCGGCGATTCGAACTATGGCGTCACGGTAGTTCTGCAGTACCCGATCGTTCACTTCGGCCTGGAACAATTTCATGCTCTTGAGGTGCTCATCCTGATCGGGGTCCCAGCCCCGATCAACAGGGGCCTGCCCACTTGAGCCGTTAAGGAGATCAACTCCCTTGAGGTAGTTAGCCCAACCAATGGCGGCGTTCTTATAATAAACGTGAGACACCGCGATCAATTTATAAAAGGGAATGTAGCGGCACTTCCAGGCAAGGTCCGGCTGCACAGCCACCAGGGCATTGTATATGCGTTGGTTTCTAATGTGGGCGGCATACCGCTCTATGGATGTCAAACTGCACGTCGGCTCGAACGAGAAATAGGTTTCAACCATCACCACACATTTGTTGCTGACCGAGTAAGCGTTGTATTCGTCGATTAGCCCTTTGTATTGCGAGAACCGCGTTCCATCGATGCAGCAATTAAAAGAAGACAAGCCGCATTCGCGATTTAAGATCAGAGGGTCGATTCCGGCTTCGCCGACCGAGGAGCCGAAAATAATAATCTCGGGATCAATCTTATGCTCCGCGATCAAGTTCACCTTCCACGTCTGGGAGTACGTGCTGTGCTTAACGCCGAAATCCACCACATAAACAAAAAGGCTCATCCCCAAAAGAAAGAGGACGATAAAGAAAAAGGTGGATTTGAGAGATTTGCGCAAAGGGAATTTAGAATTGAAAATAAATGAACTGGTGAGTCTCGAACACGCCGAATACTATGATTGCAAAAGCGGTGGCATAATAAACCGGCCAAGACACCCAAACTGGCGCCCGCTTAAGCCTAGCAACGGCTCCATTTGCGATAAGCCACTCGGCGAAAAACAGAAATGGTACGAGGCAGACTGAACAAAGAAATTTCCAGTGGGCCAGCCCTAAATATGTGCTGGGTAGGCCGTGGGGGTCCGGGTGGGCCAAGGCAAAAAATGCGCCCGATTCATCCCGGGTGAGGAGGTGCGTCAGGATGTACGTCGCATCATGCAGGGAGCTTGCGCGAAAAAATATCCAGGTAATATTCACCAAACCAAAGGTGAGAAAGACCTTCAGCACCGAAGGAAGTCTGGGAAACTTGAACGTTTTTGCTGCCAACATTTCGCTGATGCAAAAGGCGCCGTTGAGCAGGCCCCAAATGACAAATGTCCAGTGGGCGCCATGCCAAAAGCCGCTCAGCAAGAAAACGATGGCTACATTTAGGCACCAGCGGGGCACCGGCACGCGGTTTCCGCCCAATGGAATATAAACGTAGTCCTTGAACCAGCTCATCAGCGATATATGCCAACGCCTCCAGAATTCGGATATGCTTTTCGAAAAGTACGGCTGCCGGAAATTGACCATAAGATTGAAGCCGAGGATTCTGGCGGTGCCGACGGCAATTTCCGAGTAGCCGGAGAAATCGCAGTAGATCTGGACAGCAAACAGAACCGTAGCCAGCATCAGGGGAAAGCCAGACCACCCTTCCGGTGAATTGTACACTGTGTCAACCATGCCGGCTAGCCGATCGGCAACCACCACTTTCTTGAAGAGCCCCCACAGTATGTGCTCCGCTCCAGAAAAAAGATTGTCCCAGGTAAAATGCCGCTTTTCCTGAATCTGCCGAAGAAGGTGCCCTGGGCGTTCGATGGGGCCGGCCACCAATTGAGGGAAAAACATTACATAAAGTGCGTATCGGCCGAAATGTTTTTCGGCCTTTTGAGCGCCACGGTAAACCTCGATCGTGTAGCTCATCGCTTGGAAGGTGTGAAACGATAAGCCGATGGGCAGTATGATCGCCAGGACCGGAAGACTAGAGTTGAAATGAGACCAGAGGCATAGCGCGTTCCAATTTATTGCGAAAAAATTGTAATACTTGAAGACGGCCAGCATGCCGACGTTTATAAATATGCTAGCGCCAAGAAACGTTTTTCGCCGGAAACCCAATGAGGGTTCAATCAGTAGCCCGGCGAAGTAATCCACAGTGATGGTTACGAAGAGAATCAGTATGTAGGCCGGAATAAAAGCCATGTAAAAAAGGCAACTGGCTAGAAGCAACCAAGCCCACTGGAACCGATGCGGCAACAAAAAGTAGCCGAGCACTACGGTCGGGAAGAAGACCAAGAAGTCAAAAGAGTTAAATAACATCAGTGAAAATCCTTTCGCTCTTCCGGGATGCAAAATTCCGCTCGCAAGGAGGAGGGCAATACCGACCGCAGCCGACAACACAGCGGGCCAGTCGAGCCGAGATTCGCCGCAGAGTGGAGACCAGCAGCTTTCGCCCAGCACGCCGCCCACTGCCTTCAAGAACTAAAGGAGATGCTACTTCTACGGCGGATGTTTTATCAAATGTCCCACGTAATTTTAATATTTCAGACGATAGCAATCCGAACCTGCAAGTGATGTGTTTTAGGACGCAGGAATAAAAAGCGACCTCGTGTCCCAAAGCGTCCAGTTCTCTCGCGAGGTCGCAGACGTGAAATCGTCAGGACGTTAAAATTGCAATGCGCAAGTCTATGACCTATCGGGGTTTCATGGCACCGTTCTGATTTCTCCAAAGGGCTTGGGCTGAGAGGAGCGGAGCGGCGCTAGTATTTCAAAACGTAGTAGATGAATTTCAGAACTTCATTTTGAAAGTTGAGCACACCGCCTTCTGTTTTCCACCAGGATAGGGAGTCGCATTCGCTCGCGGACAGTGCGACAACGCGCACGTTCGTCGCTGTTGTTTTGAGTCGTTTAGTAAAAATCCATTTGGCCCGCCGGGAATGAAACAGATCCGTGGGAATGATGACGCTTTTGGCCGAAGAACTTTTCGCCCATCGCGCCACGGCCAGAGATTCGTCGGAGGTATTGGAAACCGATTCCCCGATTACTGAAATTGCATTTGCAGGAACGCCTTGCCGCAACACCACTTCGGTCATTGATTCTGTTTCACCCTTCGTTATGCCGACGGTGTCCGTTGGGTTTCGTCTGACCTTTACAATTAGAACCCGGGGCGCGAAACCCAGATGATAAAGCCGGGCCGCCTCGAAGGGACGCTGTTGTAAGCCGCCGCCGAGAACTACAATCGCGTCCGCCTTTTCCAGTTTATCATTCACAATCCATGTTTGTGCGCACCAGGTCAGGAAGTCAGCGCGGACCATCCACAACAAAGCGACAATTAAGAATAGATACCCGGGCCGGATCAGCCAACGGCAACGATGCAGCCTCCCAGGGGTGGTATGCGACTCGCTGTGGCTGCATTGTTTGCGACCCGGCTCGGTGATCAGTGCAGGCATGAGAAGGCAAAGGCTGAAATCAGACCGGGGAGCGCACGCGGCCCGCGTGTCGTTTTACGCGCCCTCGCGGAAAACCCAGATCGGTAAGTGAACATCTTAAACCGCAGATGGACGCAGATACCCAACAAAATGCTGAAACGCTGCCCAGTGAAGTAGGAACAAACTTCACGGGCCAATGAAAAACTGAAATGCGGAGATTCGACCGCGGCGATGAATCGACCGCACTCCAGACGCTCCGCGAGGTTTCGACTGCCATCTGCGTTCATGTTCCCCCATCTGCGGTTAGAATTCCGGGACCGTCCTCAGTATTTCCAATATGACATCCGCAATCTCTGCGCTTCGCCCGTCCGCTTGTGCACGTTTGCGAGCATGCCACGCCCGTGTCGGCACAGGCGTTGTGCCGCCCGGCACACGGCGTGTGTCCCGGTGCACAAGGGCTGTGCGGCGCCCGCCAGGCCCTGTGCCGTCGGCCACCAGGCCGGTGGTTGAGTTGACATCGCGTGGGTACATGAGCACGCCTCTTGTTCGGGCAGTCACAAAGGGTGTGCGCGAGGGCGCACGGTCAGCCGGACGCCGCACAAACGCTCTTTGACATCTGGCAACCATGGACATGGCGCTCGCTAAGGGCTGATTTGCAGCAACTTGCATGGTAGGAGACGAGGCACTAAGCAAAAGCTGACAGAGTTGAGAGTTCAAAGTTGAGCGTTGAGGGTTGACCCCGGCCTCAGCTATCGGGGTAGAGGGTTGACCCCGGCCTCGGAGCGCGAACCGCCGAGTCCGCGCGATCCCATCCGGTGTTGGAGTTCACGCTTTAGCGTGTCCGATGAGCCAGAGGGGAATCAGGTGAGCAGCCCTGTTTATGATTTCGAAATCGCGCCTCGGGACCATGAACCATTGGCCGATCCAAGCCGGATCAAAAGCGATCTTGACGCGCGCGTGCCCGGCACTGCCTGTTGCCATCCAGGCCAACGTATTTCGCGCAATAATGCCTTATGTCGGAACGAGTAAGACATTTAAAATATTTGTTGCATCCACAACAGGACGTGGAAAGTTCAAGCATCGTACCCAAGGTATTGCGATGGGCGGAAGGTTCCGCGATGCGCCTTGGTGTTCAGAAGATCCGCCTTGAAGGAGGCAACGCCGGTCCAAAGCGCGCGCGGATGCGCCGCTTCTGAAACACCGTTTTTTCACTTTCCCCAGCCTCACGGTGAAGTTGGGGAATTTCGGTAAACAAACAAACAAACAAACATCCGAAAGGAGGTGAATAGCATGAAGATTAATCCAAAACGGATCGCCAAACGGCTGCAGACGGTGATTGATGGCTGGGAAAGACTTCGACCTTCGAAGACTTTTGCCGGCATGACTCTTGATGACTTCAAATCCAGAGTCGCACCATCATTGAGCACCCGCGTGGACCTGTCCACGCTGCAAACGCAGGCGACGAACTCGCGCACGACGCGCCATCAGTCAGACATCGTCAGTAATGACCTTGCGAACCTGGTGGTCAACGCCGTGAAGGGTGATCCGGAGGAGGGAGAGGACGGGCCTCTCTACGCCGCCTTGGGGTACATCCCGAAAAGTGCGAGGCGAAGTGGCCTTACCCGCAAGAGTTCGACCACTCCGCCCGTGGACACCGCAGCCGGCAAGTAGCCCGCTGCAGTCGGTAACAAGGGCCGGGTCCTTACTCGATCCGGCCCCCTTTGTTTCAACGCGTGGTTGAAAAAAATGTTGGTGAAAAGTCAAAGTATTGCTGCCGCCGGTTAGCTTCTGAGTAACACCACAACTACTCATGCCTTGCGCCATAAATCAAATGAAAAGTAAGTTTTATTTTTCAAGCTCGGCAACGCGGGCAATGATAACTGGATAACGCGGCGGCCTTCCGGGCCAAATGCGCCGCCACCGCAAATGCCAGCCGCACATACATCCCGCTGCTGTAACGTTTCACCGGTGTGTCCAAAAACTTTTCCACTTCAGCGAACGCCACAATCTCGTCGAACTTCTTTTTGATCTCCGCCCGGTGCATTCCCAGAATCGCGCCGTTCAGGAAAATGTTTTCCCGCCCCGTCAGTTCCGGATGAAACCCTGTTCCCACTTCCAACACGCTCGCCACGCGCCCCTTGATCCGCACCCGTCCTTCCGTCGGCTCGGTGATGCGGCTCAGGATTTTGAGCAACGTGCTTTTACCTGCCCCGTTGCGACCAATGATCCCCACCACTTCGCCCTGGCGCACTTCAAAGCTCACATTTTTCAAGGCCCAGAAGTCTTCGGAGGACGGTTGAGAGTTGATAGTTGCCTCCGGCTCGGCTTCCGGCGCGGAGCCTACAGCGTGGAGCGCGACTACGGCTCGGAGAGAGGGTTGAGAGGAATTCGACACCTCACCCTGTCCTCTCCCCGGTCGAGGCGGAGAGGGTGCGCCGCGACGGAACAAAGCGCGAAAGGGAGCGGCGCATTTTTGCGCGATGACGTCGCGGAGCGCGACGTAACGCTGGCGCTCGCCACTCTGGTGGCGAATACGATACTTCTTCCCTAAACCTTCTACGGAAATGATGATGTCACTCATGGGTGCGGGGGCAAGAAGAGTGGAGAGCGGAATCAGGCGGCAGGCATCGTCTTAAAGTATCGGGCGATTTCTTCCGATCCAATACTCGGGTCGCCGATGGCCGTGGGCGACAGCCAAAACCCAGATGGTATCGAGCCAAATGTGGTAGGCGATGTAATAGCGGAACACTTTGAGATTCACGCGTCGGTAACCTTTTGACCTCAGGCGTGGTAGTTCTGGATGCTCCCGAATCCAAAGCATTGTCCTGCGTGCTTCCTCTTTCAAACGTATGCCAAGGCCTGGTTCGATTGCTTCGTAGCGTGCCACCGCTTCATTCAGTTTGGCCTCGGCTTCCTGAAGAATTTCCAGGTTCACGAAGGGAAGCGACGATCGAGATCGGCAAACACATCTTCCAAAGACCTTGTCGTGGCCGCGCCGGTTTCCACCGCTTTCATCCGGCGGCAGATTTCGTCCTCCCAGGCAGCCTCGGCTTGCGGGGAAAATTCCTGGTCGTCTTCAGAAAGCTCCAAGAGGATTCGCGCCAGCACGATTCGCTGGTCGGACGGCAGTTCCAAAGCATCTTTGGCGAGTTCAGAAATCGCTTTCATGGAAAAAAGGATAGGCTTTTGGACGCCAGGTGTCGAGCCTCGGTTTGCTGATTTGGAAGCAGGCCGAAAATATTCTCGCGTCCCGTCAGTTCCGGGTGAAAGCCGGTGCCCACCTCCAACAAAGACGCAATGCGTCCTCTCACATTCACCCGGCCTTCCGTCGGCTCCGTGATGCGGCTCAGAATTTTGAGCAACGTGCTTTTCCCCGCCCAGTTGCGACCAATGATGCCGACGACTTCGCCCTGGCGCACTTCAAAGCTCACATTTTTGAGTGCCCAGAAGTCTTCGGAGGACGGAGGACGGAGGACGGAGGACGGATCGGGCTGGCCTCTGGCCTCTGACTTCCGTCTTCCGGCTTCAGAACTCCGTCTTCCGGCTTCCGGCTTCCGTCTTCTGAAAAGGCTTTTCGCCTTTTCCGCGATGACATCGCGCAGGGCGACGTAGCCGCGTCCCTGCTGCTGATGGGCAATGCGGTATTTCTTGCCCAAGTTCTCGACGGAGATGATGATGTCACTCATCCGAACGTGGCGGAGGAAAACAGCAGACAACTGGAATCGGCGGAATCAAACCGGACAAGCTACGCTGACTGAAGGTGCGGCTCAATGAAAGGCGGATGAAGCAGATACTCCATTACCTCCGCCTGCATTCGTTCAATCTCAAGGCGATAGCCGCCGGCGACAGCATCGAATTCTTCCGGGCGGGCGGTTCGTCGCAACGTCACCAACCATTGTTGAAACTGCTCGATGCGATCCTGTGTCGCCTTGAGTTCTTGCTCGTTGGTTATCATACATTTGCTTGTTTCCTTTGGATTCAAAAGGAATAACCAGTTGCTTTCAACTCCGCCTCCAACTGTTGCGCCAGCGGTGGAATTTTGCTTTGCACAATATCCCAGATGATCTCGTCGTCCACGGTGTCATAGCCGTGAATCAGCCGGTGGCGCAGGCCCACAATCCTCGGCAACTCCGGAATTCTCTCTGCCAAACTGGAATCCGCCGCGCCCGCCTTGCCCAGCGCTTCGCCAATAATTTCAAATTGTCGCTCCACGGCGGAACGAACCATTTCGCTGGCGGAAAATTGTGCCAAGTCCAGGGGGCGGTGAATTTTCGGATGCGCCGCGCGGCTTCCAACGCATCCAATAGTCGTTTGGCCGTCTCAACCTCCATAAAGGGTGCGCCGCTCCGCTGCAATCACCCGCTGCAAGATGGGATTGCGCAAGGAACGCTCCGTCAATAAATCCACCGGCCGCGCGAAGAGTTTTTCCAACGCTTCCGCCAGGGCCAGATACCGATCCGCATAGCCGCGGCCGTGCGGGCCGGCGAACCGCACCACGAAATCCAAATCACTTTTAGCGGGATCAAAATCCGCGCGCACGGCGGAGCCAAACACGTCCAGGCGTTCCACTCCGAGCCGGCCGCATACGGCGGCAATTCCCTCACGGTGATTCTCCAAAAGAAAAGTCATGGGGAAATCATTTTCCCGATTCCAACTTGAGTTGCAACAACGTTCATATTCACAAGATGTTTGATTCCATTCGCCGTGTCAATTTGGGATAAAGCGCGTTCCGCACTTTCAACACGTTCGCCAAGCGGCCAGGCAAAAGCGGCGATGAATCGCGCGCACTCCAAACGCTCCGCGAGGTTTCGACTGCGATCTGCGTTCATGTTCGGCCATCTGCGGTTGAAAATCAGGGGCCGGCTTTCAGCTTTTCACAGTTTCAGCTTTTGCTGTGTAAATCGGCGTTCCTCCGCTCCAGGCGTGAACTTCAATGCTGCGCCGTGAATTCCACCTCGCCTGGCCGTGATGGCGTGACACGACCGGCAGGTCCCAAGGGAGGCAAGGCAATATCGCGCACCATCCAGGCCGGAACTTCGGGCGGGACGGCGGAGCGATTGCCCAGGACTTCCCGCAACCGGTTCACCGCCGTAACCATGCGAAACAGCCGCGCATTGGCCTGATACCCCGCCAACCGCTTGAGCGCGCGGGCCGATACGTCCGGCGCTTCTGGTAATCGTTGATGCAAGGCCGCCGCCCAATCGGCCGCCTCCCGCAGAGCCGCGAGGTCGTGCGCAGTTCCCTGTTCCACCCCGTTCCAGATTTCATTCAGGCGGGCGGGATGAAAGGCCAGTTCATAGGCCAGTTGCAACTTTTCCCGGACGTTCATTTGAGCCAGCGATGGCAATCGCGGTGCAGATTCTTCAAGTTTTCCACGACCATCATATCCGCCCGAAAGGCGTCCGGCAATCTTTGAACCGCCTGCGCGATGGCCTCCATGCCGAGCCGTCCGTGGATCATCAGGAACTGTATGTCCGCCTGGTCGGTGGGATCGTAACGAATCAACTTGCTCGCGGTCAGATCCGCTGCGCTCACCGTGAAGACTGTCAGATGCTCTCCCTGCCACAAAACCACCCGTCCCCCCATCGCGGGATCGGCCAGGCACAAACGCAGCGGGCCGATCCATTCAATATGATCCCCGGCAAAATCCGCCGGCGGGTTGACCGGCAGCCCAATCTGCGCGGCGGCGCGGCGAAACTGGGTCTCATCGACCTTGCTGTAGGGACCGGCGATGTCCACGTCGAGGCTGATGCGGCCTTCTTCGCCCAACAACATGCAGGCCGCGCTGCCGAAGACACACATCTCCGCCGTTCCCTTCAGCGCGCCGTCCAATTTCCCCAGATAAGTTTGCAACGCGGCGTTGTCCATGAATCCGTTTCCATGCGAATTACAAAATGCTCAGGCCGTCAGCATTTGCTGCCATCGTGAAAGTGAGAATCCAAAACATCGCGTTCGGCAGTCGGCAATCAAAGTCCGTTCCCGTTTTAAACAAACCCGCCAGATGCAAAAACAGAAATGGGGAAAGCGGAAAACTGAAAAGCGCCGATAAATCGCGCGCACTCCAGACGCGGCGCGAGTTCTTGGCCAACATCTGCGTTCATGTTCCTCCATCTGCGGTTAATAGTCTGGAGCCGTTTTCAGCGATTCGGAGTCTCAACATTCAACATTCAACATTCAACTCTCAATCCGGATAGCCGAGGTCGGGGCCAACACTCAACTCTCAACCATCAACTCTCAACTGTTTTGATTAGAGCCTCATCACCTCGTCTCCTACAATTTCAGTGTTTTAGCATTTCAGCTTTTGATTAAAGCCTCGTCTGCTGCGATTCCACATTCCGGCTTTTCCGCCGGTCAAGGGCCTGCTCAAAACTGACCAGCTCCCGCAGCAACGCGTTGTCGCGCGAGTAGGCGTCGCCGCCCTCCTCCCGGAGCAGGCGATACAGTTGCCGTTCCGGTTCGGGCAAGGGATTGGCGACGACCGACGGTAGGAGGCCCGCCCGGCTCAAGCGCGACCGCGCGATGCCCACCAGACACGCGGCAATGGTGGTTCGTCCGGCCTGAAAGTCGGCCAGGCCCGCCCGCAGGAGCGCTTCGCCCGGCAACCCTTTGAGCAAATCATCCGGTGACATGGCAGGGTGGCGGGTTCAGGGTTGGGCGTCACTCCGGCAGAATTCCCGGACGGCGGCGGCAAACGTGGCGGGATCGATCGCCGGATAACGGATCAGTTGCGGCTGGAGGAGGAAAAGTTCCCGCAGGCGGTCCCTGGTGATGAGCTGGGTGCGCAACAGGGAGCGAACGTCCTGCAGATCACGGTCGTGGCGGCGTTGTAATTTGGAGAGGGCCTGGCCCGTAGGGATCGTAATGGAAAAAATCGAGCCAGCCGTGTCGTGCGATGAACAGGCTGCGTTCGCGCCAACCCGGTAAGGCGGGAATAAAATCGTCCGGGCTGGCCAGTTCCACATTGATGTCCAGTTCCTCCTTCAACGTTGCGAGCGCCTCAAAGAGGCCGGGCGGCTCGGGGTCCGATTTCATCAAGTCAACGTCGATGGTCGTGTCCCGCCAGCCATGCAGCACGGCGGTGGCCCCACCCGTCAGGTAGATGCTGCCGGCGCCCCGCACCCGCGCGCCGAGCGCCGCCATGAAGGCTTCCAGCTTGGCCTGGTTGGTTTCGGCGCGCATCCGCTAGAACGCTGAAATGCCGTAAGCCTGAAATGCTGGAATCAACAGCGGCGATAAATCGCGCGCATTCCAAACGCAGCGCGAGTTCTTAATCCACCCTCTGCGTTCATTTTCCTTCATCTGCGGTTGAAATTCCGGTGCCGTTCTCAGCGTTTCCGCTTTTCAGCATTTCAGCTTTTTGTTCTGGCGCTTCTTGCCCAGATTCTCGACCTGAATGATCGTTTCACTCATTGCGGCAGAAAAAACGGAGGACGGAAGTCGGAGGACGTAGGTCACATGTCAGAGAACAGCGGCACCGCTCCAGTTGCTCAAGAATTCGAGGTTGTCTGCCATTTCGGCAGCGGTCCTGGCATCGGCGATTTTCAATAAACGCCTCATTTCCTCGCCAATGGAAATGACTTGTTGTTCGCCAATGATGATGCCCGCGTGGTGACGTCCTTGCCGCATGAATTCCGAGTGGAGACGACAGAAATCAGACGCATTGTAAGTGTAAATGGCACGCCCCTGTTCAAAAGCCCACGCCAACTGCTCTTCGTCTGAACATTACAACAGTGCCAACTCCCGGCTCGATGAAACATCCAATCCGCGATGACGCAGCGCATTCAACAAGGATGGGCGTCCGCATCTTCATCCAAGTGAAGCTTTGGCGCGCTCAAGCTTAAGGTTCGGTTGACCGTTTGCGTTCAAGACTGCGGCAGACCGCGCGCTCGTCCTCAAGGCATTTCTCAATTTCTTCCCGGTGCAGATGGTAATAGGCCAGCGCGACATGAATTTCTGCCGGCGTGAGCGTGGACAATCGCTCGCCAATCTCCTCGATGGTCAACCCCAATTTCCACCAACCCGCGACCCGATGGACCCCAATACGATGTCCTCTAAGACAGGGTTTTCCGCCAAGAATCCCCGGCGTACGGATGATCATGGAATCCAACTCCGTTGACGATGTTTGCGCAACCGCACTCATGTTGACAACATGCTGGTTCGCGGATGAGGCGTCAAGCCGCCTCCCGCGCCAGCGCAGGCCGGGCGGAATCCACCTCGGAACAAAAACGATTTTCGGGCGTCGAGATCCTCAAAGCTCATGCTCATATTGGGTTGTGTGCTAGGAGTTAGGAGTTAGCAGTTCGGATTCTGCATCTTCGATCTTCCATCTTCTATCTACGATCTCCCAACTTCGCTCTTTCGCCCTCAAATCACATCCGCAAACGTCCGCTCCATTTTGCGGAAATACCAGATGCCGCTGCTCGTGAGCAGGACCACGATGACCACGGACAACAGGACGGCGGACCAATCCAACGGTGATTGGCCGCGCAGTAAAGCCCAGCGGAAGCCGTCGATCACACCGACCATCGGGTTGAGCGCGTAGAGTAACCGCCATTTCTCCGGGACGATGCTGCTGCTGAAACCCACGGGCGAGATGTAGAGGCCAAACTGGACGATGAAGGGAATGATGTAACGGAAGTCGCGATACTCCACGTTCAACGCGCAAAGCCAAAGTCCAAGTCCGAATGAAGCCCCAAAAGCCAGGATGATGAAAGCCGGAAGCAGCCACAGCCGCCAGTCGGGCAGGAATTGATACCAGACCATCATCACGGCCATCAGCCCGCACGTGATGAGAAAATCCACGAAGCTGGTGATGACCGAGCCGGCGGGGATGATCAAGCGCGGGAAATAAATTTTCGAGATGAGATTGGCGTTGCCGACGAGGCTGTTGCTGGATTCGCCGAGGGCGGTGGAAAAGAATTGCCAGGGCAACATGCCGGCCATGACCAGCAGGGCGTAGGGCACAGCGCCGGGCGCCGGCAGCTTGGCGATGCGGCTGAACACGATGGTGAAAACAATCATCGTGAGGAATGGTCGAATCACCGCCCACGCAATGCCCACGACGGTCTGTTTGTAGCGGACGAGGATGTCGCGCCACGCGAGGAAAAAGAACAGTTCCCGATAACGCCAAAGGTCGCGCCAGTAGTTGCGCTCCGCGCGTCCGGGTTCAATGACTAATTCTTGGTCCATGAGAAGAGAAATCAAAAGCAGAGAGCAGAGAGTAGAAAGTAGCACATCTGAAATACTGAAACGCTGAAACGCTGAGATACTGAAATCGTAGGAGACGAGGTGACGAGGCTCAGGCTAAGAATGTTGAGAGTTAAGAGTTCAGAGTTGATAGTTGAAATGCTGAAAACCAAAAGCGGCGATGAATCGCCCGCACTCCAGACGCTCCGCGAGGGCTCGAGTGCCATCTGCGTTCATGGTCTCCCATCTGCGGTTAAAAGTCGGGAGTCGTTTTCGGGTCTATCAATTTCGGCAAGTTGGAGCTGAAATCCAACAGCGGCGATAAATCGCGCGCACTCCAGACGCTGCGCGAATTCTTGACCTCCATCTGTGTCCACCTGCGGTTGCAACTCCGGGGCCGTTTTCAGTTTTCAAAATTTCAGCTTTCAGCTTTTCCACTTTTCAGCGTTTCAGTTTTTCCGCTTTCAGGATTTGATTCGTATCTGCGTTTATGTTCCCCCATCTGCGGTTAAAAGTCGGGAGTCGTTTTCGGGTCTATCAATTTCGGCAAGTTGGAGCTGAAATCCAACAGCGGCGATAAATCGCGCGCACTCCAGACGCTGCGCGAATTCTTGACCGCCATCTGGTTAATCTGTGTCCATCTGCGGTTAAGCACGTTTATTTTCCGATCTGGGTTTTCCGCGAGGGCGCGTAAAACGACACGCGAGCTTCCGGCTCGGAGACTACAGCTCGGAGAGCCGCGTGTGCTCCCCATTCCGATTTCCGCTTTCTGCTTTCCAAATTTCCAATTTTCTCTGGCCCGTGAAGTCTCCCCTGACCCGTGGAATCTGTTTCGTATTCCACTGGGGATTGGCCCGTGAAGTCTTTCGCTACTTCACCGGGCTACTTCACCGGGCAGGATTTCAGATTCCCTGTCTTCCCGCCGCATCAAGTCCTCGCAGGCTTGCACAACGTCGTTCGTTTGAATGCGACTAAGACACTCGTTCCGGCGCTCGAGACATTCCATCAACCCGCAACCTTCGCAATCAATCTCCGAGCGCAGCACCCGATGCTCGACGCCATAGGGATACCACAAACCCGGATGCGCGCGCGCGGAGAACACGGCCACGCAGGGTGTCCGGACGGCCGCCGCCAGATGCATCGTGCCGGTGTCATTGCCGAAAAACAGCACACAGCGTTTCAAGGCCGCCGCCGCCCCGCGCACGGAGAGCGCGCCCGCCGCGTTGTAACCACGTCCCCACATTCGCAGGAGGCGACCGGCCAGGGCCGCATCCTCGGCGCCACCGAAAACCACCGGCCAGAAGTCGTGACGTTCGATCAATTCCCTCACGACCTGCCCGAAGCGTTCCTCCGGCCAGCGTTTGGCCGGCATCTTGGAACCGGGACCGATGCCGATCCAGGGACGAAGATCGGAGACCGGAGATCGGAGATCCGAGCTTATGCTGCCGCCCACTGCCCAATGCTTTTCGTCCTCCGTCCTCCTTCCTCCGTGCTCTGCGCTTTGGCGCGCCAGCCAGTCATCGACCTCGCAGTTTTCCGCGTCGCCCAGTTTCAATTCCAACGAGCCGTGGCCGGCTTGCGGCACGGCGATGCCGTCCACCGCCAGGCGCGCGAGCAACAAGTCCGCTTCCGACGGCATGGCCGCGAGCGGCTGATCCGGCGTTTTGGCGGGTGCTTCGGAGAAGCCGCTGGTGCCGATAAAATCCCGGATGCCAGCGGCGGCGAAGAATTTGCGATCACGCGCGACCTGGTCCGGCGTGCGGTTGCTGGGGGCAAGGTAAACCAACGCATCGAAGCGACGGCGCCGCAGTTTGAGCATCAGCCGCAACATGCGTTGGGCGCGGAGCAATTTGCCGGTGGTGGTCTCGTCCACGACATAGGATTCAAAGCGATTGAAAAGCCCGGCGCGCTTCAGGAGGTCCGCCGCGAGCACATGCCGTTTGCCGGGATGCCGGTCGCACAGCAGCGTCAGGCTGGCGTCGGGAAAATGTTTTCGGACCGCCCACATCGCCGGCAGGGCGATGATGGTGTCACCGAGCTGGCCAATGCGGAAAACCAGGATGCGTTTGGGGAGAAATCCTGAAACGCTGAAACGCTGAGAAACTGAACCGGGGAGTGCGGAGTGCGGAGAACGGTAGCCGTCGGACGGAGAGCGGGGAGCGGGGATGGGGGAAGGTTGAGAGTTGAGAGTTGACCCCGACAGCAGCAATCGGGGTTGAGGTTGAGGGTTGATTGGCAGGGAGCGGGAACGTTTGCCTAAAACCAGCAGGTCCGGGCCGGCGAATCTTTGGTAAACCTCCTTCGCCCAGCCGCGCAAACCGCGCCCAGCCGATTGCTGATTTCCGATTTGCGATTTGCGATTTGCGATTTCCCATTTCTGCTTTCTGCTTTCTGCTTTCTCTTTTTCCTCGAGGAGCCATTCGCGCACGGGAATCAAAAACCCGGTTTTGGGACGGGCCAGCACGGCAGCAGGGAGCGGGCAGCGCGGAGTGCGGGCCAGGTCGAGCTTGGTCGGCGGCGCGGCGCAGGTGAGCGACGGCGCGAGGGCGCGCAGCAGCGTCACGTCCACCAGGGGCACGCGGATTTCCAGGGAGTGCGCCATGCCCGCCCAGTCCGAGTCGCGCAAAAGCTGGTTGCGCATATACCAGCAGGATTCCAGGCAGGAAACCCGGGCGTGCGGACTGCGCAAGCCGTCGAGCGATTCTTCCAAGCGGAGGAGCGGCTGGAGTTCCGACCAGCCCTGCCGCACGAGGTCGGGATCGAGAATCTCGGGCAATTCCCACGGCATGAACATGCCGCGGCGCAGGAGATACGCACCGCCATAGGTGCCGCCGTATTCAAACAGCCCGGCGTATTTCGGCGAGGTGAAATGTTTCACGACGGGAGCGCAGACGATGCGTAAGCTTTTCCCGAAAATACCCGAAGTACCCAAGGACCCAAGGGCACGAACAGAGCGCGGCAGTTGTTTGAAACTTGGATAGCCGCCAAAGAGTTCGTCGCCCCCGAGGCCGGACAGGGCGACCTTGAGGGAGGTCTGGGCCGCGGCGAGGCTGACGAAGTAGGTGTTGACGCCGTCGGTGGAGGGCTGGTCCATGGCGTGGAAGAGGCGTTCGACGTGCGCGCGAAAGTCGGCGCGGCTGACCCAGATGGTTTGATGTTGGGCGCCGTATTGCGCGGCGACGGTTTCGGCCAGCGGGGTTTCATCGTAGGGTGTGCCGCGATATTCCTCGAAGCCAAGCGTCACGGTGCGCAACCGGCCGCCTTGTTCCGCCGCGAGGGCCGCGAGGGTGGTGGAATCCAGACCGGAGGACAGGAAAACCCCGACGGGAACGTCCGCGATGAGGTGGTGCGCGACGGAGTCGCGGAGGGAGTCGTTCAGCGTTGAAGGTTGAGAGTTGAGAGTCTCCCTCTCCGCTCTGGGGAGAGGGCCGGGGTGAGGTGCCCGCCTTCCATCTTCGATCTTCGATCTTCCAACGGACGGTTCGGCGGAACGGAGGATTTCCGTAATTGAGCAAAACGTTCGTTCCCGACGCTCGCCGTTCTGGCCTACCCACAACGTCGTTCCGGCCGGCAGCGAACGGATTCCGCGATGCAGCGTGTACGGTCCGGGCACGTGACCCCAAAGGAAAAAGCCGACGTGCCCCGCTGGATCGGGCGCAGTATCAACCCGTTTGCCGGCGAGCAGGGCTTTGACTTGCGAGGCGACACGGATCGCTTTGCCATCATCCGAATAGTAAAGCGGTTTGATGCCAAACGGGTCGCGCGCCATGAAGAGACCCTTCTTGCGCTCGTCCCAAATGGCAAAGGCATACATGCCGCGCAGCTTTTGCAGCATCCCGTCCCCGTCAAGCTGATACAGGTGCAGCAGAATTTCGGTATCGCTCTGAGAACTGAAGCGTCGCCCCTTCGCCTCCAGTTCCGCGCGCAGTTCGCGATAGTTGTAAATCTCGCCGTTGAAAGTGACGACGAGCGCGCCGTCCTGACTCTTCATCGGCTGGGCACCGGTCGGCGATAGATCAATGATCGAAAGGCGGCGGTGGCCGAGGCCAATATGGCCATCGGCGGAACACCAAGTGCCGGACCCGTCGGGGCCGCGGGCGGTCATGGCGTCGCGGATAGCCGTCAACTCCGTGCGGTCAATCGGCTCGCCCGTACGATAATTGAAGATGGCAGCAATGCCGCACATCAGGAGTGCTTCGTTTGATTCAACTTC
The DNA here is from genome assembly GCA_016200005.1 of Verrucomicrobiota bacterium. Classification (NCBI taxonomy): domain Bacteria; kingdom Pseudomonadati; phylum Verrucomicrobiota; species Verrucomicrobiota bacterium. The sequence continues at coordinate 33,406 of JACQFP010000057.1, forward strand.
ATGGGGCTTGGCCCTATCGTTCTGCCTGCTGCCCTCTTACAAACCCATCATTACGTCGGCAATCCGTCCGGCCGTCTGGCCGTCCCAGTATTCGGGCCGTGGCGGTGACGACTTCGACCCGCGAAGCGACTCTGCTGCCGCCTCAACAATCCTCGCGCAGCGGCTGGCGACCAGTCGATTGGTGCCCGACGTGAGCGTGATGGGCCGCTCCGTGTTGGGCCGGACCGTCAGACAGGGAATCCCCAGGTATGTGGTCTCCTCCTGCACGCCTCCCGAATCCGTGATGACCAGTGCGGCGGTATTCATCAGGGCAAGAAAATCCAGGTATCCGAGCGGTTCGATCAACCGCAGCGTGGTATTCGGCAAAGCCATTGCCAGACCGACTATTTGCTTCCGAGTTCGGGGATGGACCGGAAAAACCACGGACCGGCGGCGTGATATTTCCGCCATCGCCTGCAGGATTTCCCGCAGCGCGCCCGCGTCATCAACATTCGAGGGCCGGTGGAGGGTGACCAGCACATGCTCTCGCGGTTCCAAGCCGAGGCGGCTCAGGATCGGCCGTTGCTGCGCTTTCGGGAGCAATTTCACCAAGGTGTCGATCATCACATTCCCGACGCAATGAATTTTTTGCGACTCGACTCCCTCGCGAAGAAGGTTCGCGTTTCCGTCTTTCGAAGGGGTAAAAAGAAGGTCGGATATCTGATCGGTCAGCAAACGATTGATTTCTTCCGGCATGGTCCGGTCACCCGACCGTAACCCGGCTTCCACATGGGCGATCCGCACGCCGAGTTTCGAACAGACCAGCGCGCAAGCCAGCGTCGAATTCACATCGCCCACCACCATCACCCAGTCCGGCCGATGTTTCGCGAGTACCGGCTCAAAAGCCGTCATTACGGCCGCCGTCTGGGCCGCGTGGGATCCGGAACCGACGTTCAGGAACTCATCGGGTGTTGGTATTTCGAGCTGCTCGAAGAACACCTGGGACATGTTGTAGTCGTAGTGTTGCCCGGTATGCACCAGCACCTGCTGGAATTGTTCAGGTCGCCTGGCCATTTCAGACATGATCGGCGCCACCTTGGGAAAGTTGGGGCGGGCGCCCACAATATGCATGATTTTCAGCATGGCTCGTTTCGCAGTCATTCCACCAGACGACTTTGGTTTGCGGCTCTGATGTCTGGCATGGCCGGTGTCACTTGAATTGGATGGACCCGTCCTCGGAATCTGGCGCGCCGGGCGTTTCGGCGGGACCCGGTCGGCTAATCATCCATAGCCCCAACATCAAAACACCAATCGCCAAGACCGCGATCAGCATAATCAGCCGACGCTCCATTCTTCTTCGCCGGCTGCGATGGCGCTTTCGATGACTCAAACCGGTGGAAAACTTGTTGCCAGGAAGGGATACCCCTCCGCTCCTGGGGATCGACCAAGTGCCGCACGGTCACCAGTCGGTCACCGGATCCCGGAGCGCCGACGGGCGGAGCGACTCCCGGCGTGGATAAGGCTACGCCCCGTCAATTCGCATTGCGAGTTGACTCGAGCATACTGACGCTGTCATCCGCACAATCTGGTTTTCCCGTCACACCCGCGCCACGTTGGCACCCCTCGCCATTCCCTCAAAAACCGAAGCGGCCTACCCTGCGCATGGGACTCCGCAATCAACCTTCCAAAATGCTCACGACCATCGGCAAAAACCGCCGGCCCTTCTGCTCCCAGCTCTGCAGCATGTTGATGCGACCGCCCACCCGCGCGCGCTCCGCCGGGGGCAGTTGCTTCACCATGGCACGGATATGTTCGAGGCGCTTCAAGCCGCCGTCCAAATGCGGCAGGATCTGGTCATTGAGATAGCGCCGCACGAGGGTCCGCAACTCGGCCACGGCTTCGTAATGAATGCGCCGATCGCCGCGCATGTACACCATGTTGATCATGCCGACGCCGCGCAAAAATTTAAGGCCCATGCTCGCCGAGCCTTTGCTGATGCCCAGCCGCCGGATCAAATCGTCCAGCGCGAGAGGCTGGGCGGAAATAAACAACAGTCCGTAAATCTCGGCAAAGGAGCGCGGCTGGCCCAGCACGCGGGACATCTGCACGAACAGGGTGATGATCTCCGATTCCAGCGGATTCAAACCCCCGTCAGAGTTACGAGGATTTCGAATGGGGGTGAGCCTTATTTGCGCAACAGTCGGTTTCATGGCTGCCATTTTTACACGGTTCGTATCGGTATGTTCAAGAAAAATCGAACACCATTTTGGGATTGAATCCGGGGTTAGATGTCAGGGCCGGGTCCAAGCCTTGGCTTCGCTAAATAGGTTCGAGGAGGTCCGCCTCGAGTTTGACGGCCGCAGCCTGGTTGATGAAATCGAGTCGCAGCAAAACCGTGCTCAGGCCGTGACGTTGCTCGACCCAGCCTTCAATGCCTTGCAACGGCCCTGCCCGGATCCGCACGCGCATGCCTTCGCCAATCGACGGCGCCAGGCGCACCCCGACGTTCGCCTCCAACGCGAGCAGAATGTCCTGCAATTGTTTTTGGAACGTCTCCTGATCCAGGACTTCAAGGAGATTGGCCACGTGCTCGTTTTGGCGGATCAGATTCCGATCCGCCGGATCAAGTTCCAAAAAGACATAACCGGGAAAGAGGGGTTTGCGGAACACGACGGTTTTGCCCCGGTACTTGTGCGCCAGTTCGTAACAAGGCAATGTCGTGGCAATGGCCACCCGACGGCAGTATTGCGCCAGTTTTTTCTCCCGGCGCGGCCGCGTATGGGCCACGAACCAACGTATTGCTGACACAGCCCAAAGATTCAGAGCCGCGCCGGTGATGTCAACCCGAAGCTGCGATTGAATGCCAGGTGAAACTTGTCGCAAATGCTCGCAAGCCCGGAGGGGAGCGTCGCTCGCCGACTGGACGGGCATCGTCGAAACCGAATTGTTCGCGCAGACCTACAAGAGTTACGGACTTGCCACCGTCCGTTATCCGCTCTTGAAAATCGAAGCGCGTGTCGAACCGTTTGAGAATCGGCGAGGATTCTCACTGCGGCTAGTGCGAGCCGGACCGCCGCGTAAACTGCCGTTTGCGCCGTGACCAACGCGCCGTTTGCTTCGGTCCACGGGCTTTCGGTCGCCCCTTTCCCTCTCTCGACCACGCCCGTTCCCCTTCGTAAACCGCGCGCTCGTCACGAGCAAGCATCCGCACAGTGTCGCATGAACGGCGGGCTTCCGTCTGAGGCTCGGCGGCGGGCGTTGCGCTCCGGCTGCGATTCGCTAGCTGCTCCTCTCCGCTCTCCGCTCCACTTTCCCCGCTCGCCGCCCGCAGACCGAAGCACAAAAACCAGAACCCGTTGGAATTGATGCTAGTTTTGGCTTGGCCAATCATTGCGAGCGGCAATATTTAAGAGAAGTCCGGCATCGGCCAAGCGCGATAAACTCTCGACCAGTTCATCATAGGTATCCGCACTGCTTGGCGCGCTCCGCCCAGGCGTAGCGGTAGGAGTGCAGCGAGACACCTTTGATACCAAGTCCGACGCACCGCTGTTTGAACTCCGTGGCACGGTCGCCAGCGCGAACCGTTTGGAGGTAGGGAAACAACGGGCCAACGACGGGGAGGCGGCGCAAAATCGCCTCAATGTCCTCGCCAAAGTGAATCATGGCGAGGCTGCCGGTTTTCTGACGGGCGTAGGCGACGGTTTGATTGGGCCAGTCCACGTCCTCCGCCTTGAGGCTGGCAATGTCACTCTGCGACCCGCCCAGATGCCAGCACAGCTCGTAAAAGTTGCGGCGTTCCGGGTTCTTCTCCCGCTCAATGATGAGCTGGTGCTCCTCGACGGTGATGGCCCGCTTCGGCTGGAAACGAACTTCCGGCCAGAGACGCTTGGGAATGAGCGGCCACGGCAGCCAGTTCATCGAAAGGCAAAAGTTGTGAAGTTTCCGCAGATGGACATTGGTGCTGACCGTGCCCGCCTTGAGGCAGGCCAGAAGCTGCTCCGCCTGAGTCTCGATGATGATACGATCGCGAATCCCGTCCAAGGCGGTCTCCTTTGCGGCCCGGCGCCAGCGATCCTGGGTGGAACCGCTCTTGGTCTCGACAATCGCATCCAGGGCGTTTTGCCAGATCCGGTTGGAGACGCCGGAATCAGTGCCGGCCAGGTATGCCTTGGCGATTTGAAGATTCAGTTGCGGCTGGCGCACGGATTCGTTGCGCGCATTGAGCAACGTCGTGGCCTCGGCACGGTTTTTTGTGCCGAGACTTTCCTGCTTTTTTGTTTGGGTATCTTCGACGTAGAACATGCCGCCGAGTTTGCGGCGGTAGAGGATGAAACGATTTTTCATAGCTCAGACTTTTGGTCCGACGCTATGAGGCCGCGCGCGGCTTTGGGTGTATCGGCTACACCAAACGGGCTGCGAATCCTGTCTTCACCAGTGGCCCGATATTTCGGGTTTTTGCTCAATGTTTACAGCGGTTTTGACCCTACTGGCACTTCCACTGGCACTGACACCCGCATTTTCGGGCTGCCAGACGAGTTGTGACCTCGTTTTTGACCAGTATTTACCGAGTAATCGTTGGGTATTGGCCAGTTTTATTTTCACTGGCACTTCCACTGGCACTTGCCTCCTCTGGTTTCTGCAACTGGCTGCCTTTCGGCAACTTGAAAGTTGGAGGCGGAGGTCGGAATCGGGCGGCTAATGCCCTGTTGACGGTTGAAATATGGCTTATTTCATTGGGGATTTCAATAAAAATCAGCTAACCACCTTTAACTATCTTTAACCCCCTTACTGAAGATTTCACTGAAGGTTCTCCATCCGATTATGGCAGCAGATTATACGGCAAGTCTTGCGCGAAGTTCCTCAGCCTGTTGAGTGAACTTGCCCAAGTTGGACTTCTTGAGTTTGGCAAGATTTTGGAGCTTCCACCGAATCGCTGGCAGGTGCGACAGGTGCAGGCACTTCATCAACTGCCAGTCGGGTTCAGCCGCGACAAGGCCGAGCAGAAAATTTCGTTGGCTCGCTGTCAGCACGGCGGGCAATTCCTTTTTCAGTTTGCGCCGGACCTGCTGCAACTCTACCAGCGTGATCGGATTCCGCGCCATGCCCGCAAACTCATTCTCAAAAGCCGACGACATATCTACATCGCGCGAGAACAAGACTTCATGCACCGGGCGGTTGTGGCCGGCGAGATAGCAGACGAAACACTCGACAACCTCCGCTATGAGTCCGCCGCGCTCGAAGAGACCGCGAACATCGAACAGGTCGCGCGGATGTTGGCGATCCATCGCGGCGACGAGCTTACTGCCGTAAAGTTCGGACGTGGCCAGAACCGGCACGGACAATTCCGTGGTGAAAAGCTTCCGCGCCTCGTTGCCGAGCTGCCGTGTTTCCACCGGCATCACAGTGCCGCGAAAAACATGATTCACCTCCACCTTCACCTGGTTGCGCCCCCGCCGGATGAACAGTTTGATTTCGTCGCCGTCCTTGGTGGCTGAGGCATCAGCTTCCAGACCGGCTTTGGCAAGTCGCTTCCGCACGGCTTCCAACCCCTTTGAAATGGATTTCAGAGCCTCGTCACGAGTCGCTTGGTGGTCGGTGTAAACCACGTCAATGTCCACCGACAACCGTGGCATGTCCTCGATGAAAAGGTTGATTGCCGTGCCCCCTTTCATCGCGAAATGCGGCGTCTCGAAAATTGCGGGAGCGCTTTCGAGCAAGAGCCGGACGAGTTCAATGTAGGTTTTGTCCATTACGGCTTCAGCACGAGCGTCGTTCCGTCTTTAAGGCGAGCAGACCAGCGACTGTTCCCTTGTCGGTTTCCCGTCGCCTTTTTTGCAGCGGCTGCCCACGGCAAGCCTAATTCCTCGGCCCAGCGCACAGAAAGCCGCGCGACTTTGACGCGCTGGCAGTTCTTCAGCAGCGTGGTCAACACCTCTGGTCGCAGCGACCTTGCGCCCTCCATGATATTGCGGGCTTCTTCGATTCCCTGGTGAAGACCCACTTCACTTAACATTTCCAGCAATGCTCTTTCCGGCACAGAGACAAGAACCCCGCCAGGTGTTTCCGGCAACGGCTGTAAACCGAATTGTTTTGGCAGCTTGGATGAAAATAGGTTTCGCGCCGTGTAGCGCGAGGGAAACCGTTTCTGAAACCATTCCGGCAATCTGGTCTTGTCCCCACCCCACAATGAGAGCGGCTCGCGCGCTGGCAGATTGTGACGGACACCGCGCCACGCCAGAGCCGTCTTGCCGCCGACGTGAAAGCCCGTCACCTGACGCGACAGAAATTTCAAACAATCCTCCCTGCTCAAGGTATCGTTGGGATACATGAAGACGCCGCGCCCCAGACGCAGCAGCCATCCCGACTTCAAATAATGATGCGCCAGCGCCGACGACACGCCCAGCTTCGTCAATTCATGATGGTCGAACGGCGTCCCTCGCGGGAAGGCCGTTTGCAGGCTTTTGATTAGATTAGGCGTTTGCAGGCTTTTGATTAGATTAGGGCGAATAGTTAAAGCCACGCTTGAACAATAGCGCCTAAATCAAGCACAAGGCAAGGCGATTATCACCCCGGTCTTAAATCAGACATGCACACTCCAAGCGTGCCTTCCTAAGCGCCATCCCTCCCGGCGAAGCGAGCGCAGTCAAGGTGGAGACGCGGGGCAAAGGGGCGTTCGACCTTGACGGCGCGAACGAGCCATACAATTGCAGGCGCAAGGCACGCTGGTCTCGGTGATTCGACCAGGCTTCAGTTTGCCGTGGAAGCGCAATTCAAAGATTGTCGGTGTGCTGGTTTGTCGGCTAATCTCAACGAGTTCAGAATAGCAAAAATGACGACCAACTAAATTTTTAACAAAACACAATTCGCGTAGCTTCGGCTGCTGTCCACTACGAAACTGGTAATTTCAACTTGGAAGACAGCGCTCGACGCACGCCCCGCCTGGGGCGTGCCGAAAGCGTTCTTCCAAGGGCATACCAGTGCCTGTAGTGGGACGTGATTAAGCACGTCCCTCTTGTTTTTAGGCACTCGTTCCCTTGGAGACAGTCAACCAGACAGGGCTGATTCGCACGCGAGCGAACAGCCATGCCTCGAATCTTCGACAATATCGAAGCCGATTTGCTCCCCGCGTTGGAGCAAACGCTTCTCGTTTCTGACCGCGCCGACTTTTGCGTCGGCTATTTCAATCTTCGCGGCTGGAAACAAATTGACGGTTGTATTGACCAGTGGCCGGGTGGTGCAGATCACCAGTGCCGCCTGCTGGTCGGGATGCAACGATTGCCGCAGGAAGATTTGCGAGCTGCGTTCAGCCTGACTCAAGGCCATGACCAACTCGACAATCAGACTGCGCTGCGGCTCAAAAAGAAGCTGGCCGAGGAATTTCGCAATCAATTGACCTTTGGCGTGCCGACGAACGCCGACGAAGTGGGGCTGCGTCGTTTGGCCGCGCAGATCAATTCCGGGAAGCTCGTAGTCAAACTGTTCCTCCGTCATACGCTTCACGCCAAACTTTACCTGTGCTTCCGACCCGACCCGGTCAGTCCGATTATCGGTTATCTCGGCAGCAGCAATCTCACATTTTCCGGCTTGTCGAATCAAGGCGAACTCAACGTGGATGTGGTTGACCATGACGCCGCGCTCAAGCTCACCAAATGGTTTGAAGACCGCTGGAACGACAAGTGGTGCGTGGATATTTCTGCCGAGTTGGTGCAGGTCATTGAACAAAGCTGGGCGCGCGAAGTCGCGCTTCCGCCATATTATATCTACGTCAAGATGGCATATCATCTGGCGCAGGAGGCGCGCGCCGGTCTGTCGGAATTTCGCATCCCGCCTGAATTCGGAAATCGCCTGTTTGATTACCAGGTCGCCGCCGTAAAAATTGCCGCACACCATCTCAACAAGCGCAACGGCGTTCTCATCGGCGATGTCGTTGGCTTGGGCAAAACGCTCATGGCCACGGCGCTGGCGAAAATCTTTCAGGACGATCATTTCACCGAAACGCTCATCATCTGCCCAAAAAATCTGGTCAAAATGTGGGAGGACTATGTTTCTGAATATCGCCTGCTCGCAAAGGTGATGTCCGTCACAAAAGCCATGCGCGAGTTGCCCGAACTGCGCCGTTACCGTGTCGTGTTGATTGATGAAAGCCATAATCTCCGCAATCGTAGCGGCAAAAAATATCGCGCCATTCAGGAATACATTCAGGAAAACGAGAGCAAGTGCATTTTGCTTTCGGCAACTCCCTACAACAAAACCTACCTCGATTTGTCCAATCAGCTACGGCTGTTTGTGGCAGAGGACAAGGATTTGGGCATCCGCCCAGAACGACTGTTGCGCGACATCGGGGAAACCGAATTCCTCCGCCGTCATCAATGCCCCGTGCGTTCGCTGGCGGCGTTTGAGAAAAGTGAATACACCGACGATTGGCGCGAACTGATGCGGCTTTACATGGTGCGCCGCACACGCAGTTTCATTCAGGATAATTACGCCACGCCCGATCCGGCCACTGGCCGCAAATTTCTTACCTTTGAGGACGGTAGCCGTTCTTACTTTCCCGAACGCGTGCCGAAAACGGTCACGTTCAAAATTGACGAGCAAAATTCCAACGACCAATACGCCCGGCTTTACGCGCCGGATGTGGTCTCGGCCATCAACGCGCTGAATCTTCCGCGCTACGGTCTGGCGAACTATGTCGCCGCCACGCCGCACAAATCGCCGACGCCAGCCGAAGCCAAACAGCTTCAAGACCTGTCCCGCGCGGGCAAGCGCCTCATGGGTTTTTGCCGCACGAATCTGTTCAAGCGGTTGGAAAGCAGCGGCGAGGCGTTTCAGCAGTCCATCGAGCGGCACATTTTGAGAAATCATATTTTCCTTCACGCCATTGAAAATAATTTGTCGCTGCCGCTCGGCACGCAGGATTCCGGCCTGCTGGACGTGGGCAATTACGACGAGGATGTGGACGATGAAAACGCCGAAGCTGAATTGATTGATGACGATGATGGCGGAGCGCAAAAGCCCCCGCAGGTGTTGAATCTCCGCGACATTGCGGACTTCAAGCAGCGTGCCGCTGAAGTTTATCAACAATACGCCACGCAGTTCAAAAGACGGTTCACCTGGCTGCGTCCCGACCTGTTTGTGAAATCGCTGCGGAAAGATTTGGACGATGACGCCGCCAGCTTGTTGAAAGTCCTCACTGGCTGCGGTGATTGGAAACCCGACACGGATGCAAAACTCGACGCGCTGTTCAATCTGCTCACAAAAAAGCACGCAAAGGAAAAAGTCATCGTCTTCACACAGTTCGCCGACACCGTGCGGTATCTCGAAACCCAGCTTCGCGCCCGCGGCTTGCAGCAATTCGCGGGCGTCACTGGTAAAGATGAAGACCCGACCGGCTATGCGTGGCGATTCAGCCCCAACAGCAACCGGCATGAGACCAACAAAACTAATCCGGCATTCCGGCCAGAAAATGAACTCCGCGTGCTGCTGGCAACCGATGTGTTAAGCGAAGGCCAGAATTTGCAGGACGCGGCCATCATCGTGAATTTCGATTTACCGTGGGCCATCATTCGTTTGATTCAACGTGCGGGCCGTGTTGACCGTATCGGCCAGAAGTCCGAAAAAATCCTGTGCTATTCATTCCTGCCTGCTGATGGCGTCAATCGCATCATCCGCCTCCGCGAACGCGTTCGCCAACGTTTGCATGAAAACCGTGAAGTTGTCGGCACGGACGAAGCCTTTTTCGAGGATGAAAGTGAAAAGCAAAAGCTGCTCGATCTGTATCACGAAAAGGCCGGCATCCTCGACGGCGAGGCCGATGCCGAAGTGGATTTGTCATCATTCGCTTACCAGATTTGGAAAAACGCCACCGACAAATCACCCGAACTCAAGAGCGCCATCGAAGCGTTGCCGGAAGTGGTGTATTCCACAAAGAGTTTTGCCACTGCCGAGAAAAAGCCGCCGGGTGTGCTGGTTTATCTCCGCACCGCCGAGGGCAACGACGCACTCGCCTGGGTGGACAAGGACGGCAACAACGTCACCCAATCGCAATTTGAAATTCTAAAAGCAGCCGAATGTTTGCCGGACACGTCCGCGTTGACCCGGCAGGAAAATCATCATCCGCTCGTCAGAAAAGGCGTGGAGTTTGTCGTCGCCGAGGAAAAAACGGTCGGCGGTCAGCTTGGGCGTCCCTCTGGCGCTCGATTCCGCACCTATGAACGTCTGAAACGCTATGCCGAACAGGTCAAAGGCATGTTGTTCGACACGCCGCAACTCGCCAAGACCATTGAGGAAATTTACCGATTCCCGCTCCGGCAATCCGCGACCGACACGCTCAACCGCCAGCTTCGATCCGGCATTTCTGACGAAAAACTGGCCGAACTTGTCATGGCCCTGCGCGATGACGACCGCCTGTGCATCGTCCACGAGGAGGAGCAAACGCATGAACCCCGGATTATCTGCTCGCTCGGCCTGGCTGCGCCGGAAAATTCCGCGTCCTGAAATACGCCATGCCAGTCAACGTCAATCGCGTCCGCCAACTCCTTAAGAATTTTGATTTTCCCGCGCTGTTCCGCGAAGAACTTGGCTGGGACACTCACAATGCCTCGCTCGAAATTCAACTCGACGGCCAGCCGCAAAAACTTCAGGCCGTCGCCCAGAAGCGCGGCATGGTCGCTTTGCATTGCCCCACGCCTGCGGGCGGGCGTTTACCGGAATACTCTATTCGCCGCAAAATCGAGCAGCAGGTCGCCAAGGCCGCGCATGAACATCTGATTATTTTCACTGACGCCGCGCAGACCACGCAAATCTGGCAGTGGGTGAAGCGCGAGCCGGGCAAACCTGCCGCCTGTCGCGAACACACTTTTCACAAGTCGCAAACAGGCGACGCTCTGATCCAGAAACTCGAAGTCATCGCGTTCACGCTCGTCGAGGAAGAAACCCTCGTGCTGATTGATGTGACCCGTCGCGCTCGCGCAGGTTTCGACGTCGAGCGTGTCACAAAACGGTTCTACGAAATCTTTCAGAAGGAACACACGGCGTTTCTGAAATTTATCACCGGCATCACCGAGAGCACGGACCACGAATGGTATGCGTCCGTCATGCTCAACCGCCTGATGTTCGTTTATTTTATCCAGCGTAAGGGCTTTCTCGACGGCGACCGCGATTATCTTCGTCACCGGCTCGACCGTTGCCAGAAGGAAAAGGGCCGGGACAATTTCTATTCGTTCTACCGCTATTTTTTGCTACGGCTGTTCCATGAAGGCTTCGGCAAACGTCCGAAGGAGCGCGCGGCGGACTTGGAAAAACTCATCGGTCGTATCCCATACCTCAATGGCGGAATGTTCGAGCGTCACGACATCGAAAAACGCTACGGCGATGAAATCCAGATTCCCGACAAGGCGTTCGAGCGTATCTTCGATTACTTCGACCAATATCAGTGGCATCTGGACGAACGCCCGTTGCGCGCCGACAACGAGATCAATCCTGACGTGCTCGGCTACATCTTCGAGAAATACATCAACCAGAAACAAATGGGGGCGTATTACACCAAGGAAGACATTACCGAATACATTGGCAAAAACACGGTGTTGCCATTCCTGTTTGATGCCGCGCGGCCCAAATGCAAAATCGCTTTTGAAAATTTCAACGGCCCGACGATTTGGGATTTGCTCCGCGAAAATCCTGACCGCTATATCTACAACGCGGTCACGAAGGGCGCGACAATTCCGCTGCCAAAAGAAATCCATGCCGGGATCAAAGACGTGTCCAAGCGCGACGGCTGGAACAAGCCCGCTCCCGTCGAGTTTGCATTGCCGACGGAAATCTGGCGCGAAGTCGTTGCTCGTCGCCGTCGTTATACCGAACTGAAATCAAAGATCGCCAATCGCGAAGTCACCAATATCAACGACCTCGTCACGCTCAATCTCGACATCCGCCAGTTCGCGCAGGACGTGATTGAAAACTGCGAAGGCCCGGAACTGCTCCGCGCCTTCTGGCACGCCATTGAACGTGTGACTATCCTCGACCCGACGTGCGGTTCGGGTGCGTTTCTGTTCGCTGCGCTCAACATTCTTGAGCCGCTTTATGAAGCCTGCCTCGACCGCATGGAAGCGTTTGTGGCCGAACTCGACCGCTCAGGCGAAAAGTACCGGCCTGAAAAATTTTCTGATTTCCGCAAGGTGCTGGAGCGCGTGGCCGCGCACCCCAGCCGCCGCTATTTTATTTTCAAAAGCATCATCCTGAACAATCTCTTCGGCGTGGACATCATGGAAGAGGCCGTGGAAATCTGCAAACTGCGCCTGTTCCTCAAGCTCGCCGCGCAGGTCGAGCCGGATGCTGCCAAGGAAAATCTCGGCATCGAGCCGCTGCCGGACATTGATTTCAACATCCGTGCCGGCAACACGCTCGTGGGCTACGCCACGGCGGATGAGGTGAAACGCTGCATGAAGGAATTTGGCGGCGGCCAGATGCGCCTGGGCGTTGATGACGAGTTGAACAGCTACGCGCGCTTTCTCGACCGGCTGCAAATTGCCGATGCCGCGTGGCGCAGTTTTCGCCAGCAGCAGACCGAACTTGGCGGGCGCGTGACCGTGGAGGACAAAGCCGAACTAAAATCCAAGTTGAAGGCGCTGGAAGATGAACTCAACCGCTACCTTGCGGGCGACTACGGCGTGAAAGCGGGTGACAAAACCACCTACGCCAAGTGGGTGAAATCGCACCAGCCGTTCCACTGGTTCGTGGAATTTTACGGCATCGTCAGCAACGGCGGGTTTGATGTCATTATAGGCAATCCGCCGTATGTTGAAAAACGCACGGTCGAATCGCAATACCGACTTACGAGCTATGAAACCGAAACGACCAATAATTTATACGCTTATTGCTCGGAACGCGCGTTTGATCTGCTCATACAAAACGGTCGCTTCGGTTTCATCGTTCCGCTTTCATCACTTTCAACTGACAAGTTTGAACCTTTGCAAAAACTTGTATTGGGTCTGGGTTCGGTATGGTTGAGTAATTTTGATGACCGCCCGTCGCGACTTTTCGACGGTCTCGAACATATTCAACTCACAATAATCCTAACGGCCAAAACGGGAGGCACGCCCACATTACCTTTCACGACTATGTGTCGCAAATGGTCGTCCATTGAACGCCCTCATCTTTTTGCCACCCTGCGCTACGCGCAATTACATCGATCATATCTTCAAGGCAGCGTTGCAAAAGCTGGTGGTGATATTGAAGTCGATATTCTGGACAAACTTTGGGCCAAAAAGACAACTCTTACGAATTGGTCGCGCGATACCGGCAAATTCAGAATTTTCTATACGCGTAAAGTTCACGCGTTTCTTAACGTGTTGGATTTTGTGCCTAAGATTTACGACGGTCGTGGCAAGCTCCGCGACCCATCGGAACAGAAAACACTGGAGTTTGATTCCAAATCGTTTTCCGAGTCTGCCCTTTGCGCCCTGAACTCAACGCTTTTCCGGTGGTTTTTGTCAACATTCAGCGATTGCCGCAACTTAAATTGTCGTGAAGTTTTATCGCTGCCTATTGAACTTTCGCAGGTGGTTGAGAAGGAAGGAACACACGTAACAAAACTGGCAAAGTCGCTTTCGGAAAGTTTGCAACGGACTTCGGAAACACGCGAAATGAGATTCAAGGATGATGTGTTAAAGGTGCAGTGCATTATCCCGCGATTCTCCAAACCCATCCTCGACGAAATTGACCGGGTGCTGGCGCGGCACTACGGCTTCACGGCGGAGGAGTTGGACTTCATCCTGAACTACGACATCAAATACCGCCTCGGTCGTGACACTGAATCCGATGCGGAATGAAACCCATCGCGCTCAACGCTACTGACGCTCGTTATCCTGCGCGTTTTGCCTCTGGCTCGTTGCCGCAATTGTCCGCCTTCGGCAATCTCAACCTGCTCGCATTGCCGAAAACGGCGCTTTTTTGTTCCACCCGTTGCCCCGGCCAAGCCATCCTCGCTGCCTACGACCAAGCCGCCCGCTGGCGTGATGCCGGTCGCTGCATTATCAGCGGGTTTCATTCGCCGGTGGAAAAGGAATGTCTCCGCATTCTCCTGCGCGGCAGTCAGCCCGTCATCATCTGCCCCGCCCGCAGTCTGGAAAAAATGCGTCTCGTATCGGGCTGGCAAAAATCTTTGGCCGATGGCCGGCTCTTGATTCTGTCCTGTTTCACCGGACGCGACCGCCGCGTCACCGGCGCTCTGGCTGTCCGCCGCAACGAGTTCATCGCTGCTCTGGCGGATGAAGTCTGGTTCGCCCACATCACCCCCGGCGGCGAGATGCAACGCTTGGCACACAAAATTGCTGCACAGGATTGATTTCGTTCGTATGCAGATCATTCGTGCCGTGCAGGTGAGCGCCGATCATTACGCGAGCACAAGCTTTCATCAGGGTATTGAGCCTCCGGTTGAATGCCCTCATTGTGATGCGAGGGATGCGCTAAAGGCGTTGGGTTATTATTCCCGCAACATTACCAGCACAGAACACGGGGTTTTACGCATTTTTGTGCGGCGGTTTCGATGTAGTCTTTGTGGCAAAACGGTCAGCATCCTTCCATCATTCGCACAACCATACCGACTGGTTTTGAATGCCACGATAAATGAGTTTTTCGGCGGGACTTTAGGCACGAACTCACTTTCATGGCTCTCGCTTCTGCAACAATACTGGAACCGGTTCACTAAATGGATTCCAGAAATTAACCATGTCATAAAGTCCGTGGTGGAGCGTTCGCCTCCTCACCCGGACTCCGGCGGATGGTGGCAGGTTATAGTCGCGGCTTTCGGCAACCTCGAAAAAATCACCGGAATGCTTGTGAGTAGATTCGGTGTCACTCTGTTTGGTCGTTACCGCTGCCATTCACCTTGTGCCGAGAAATGAGCCGCCGTGAATCCGCTCCACACAACTTAGCTATTTTCCTGAATAGCAATCCGTGGAAATCTTTCCGCGCCAATGAAAAGTGCCACTAAATCATTTTTGCGCGCCGAACGAAGTGTTCAAGGCGCGTTGCTTTTAAAAATCAGGGAACAGGCAAACCGCAATTGTGATCTCATCGTCAGCGGCTGCTGATTCATTTGTATGAATACAGTAAATACAGAATTACCAACCAAGAGCGCCGCCGTTTATGTCAGGAAGTCCAAGAAACACCGACGATTTTCGATCAGCAACCAGGCGCGTGCGATTCGCAAATACGCCAAGCACCGGGGATTGAGAATTGAAAAGGCATACTTTGACTCGGCAAAACAGCCGATTGAGCGATAAAATATGGAGCCTATTCAAAACAACTTAGAAGACCAAGGACTGCCACCCGTCAACGCCGCTGCTTATGTCCGAATGTCCACGGAACACCAGCAGTATTCGACCAGTAACCAGATGGATGTCATCAGGGATTTTGCCAAACGCCGTGGAATGCAAATCACCAAAGACTATTCTGACGCGGGCAAAAGCGGGTTGAATATCCAAGGACGCGAAGCGTTGGCGCAAATGATTAAGGATGTTCAGGACGGAAAAGTAAATTTCTCCTCCATCCTTGTATATGATGTCAGCCGCTGGGGACGGTTTCAGGATGCCGACGAAAGCGCCTATTATGAATACATCTGCCGCCGGGCGGGAGTGGCGGTTCATTACTGCGCCGAGCAGTTTGAAAATGACGGCAGCCCTGTTTCTACGATTGTCAAAGGCGTCAAGCGCGCGATGGCTGGTGAATACAGTCGCGAATTGTCATCCAAGGTGTTTCAGGGAGCCTGCCGCTTGATTCAGTTGGGTTACAAACAGGGCGGCACGGCCGGATTTGGCCTGCGACGGATGTTGATTGACCAGAACGGCCAGCACAAAGCCGCGCTCAAGATGGGCGAACACAAAAGCTTGCAAACAGACCGGGTGATTTTGATTCCCGGCCCGGATGAGGAGGTCAAAATTGTTCATTGGATTTATCAGACTTTTATTAACGAAGGGAAAAGCGAATCAGAAATCGCCAGATCGTTGAATGTTCAAGGCTTGGTCACAGACTTTGGACGCGCATGGAACCGGGCCACTGTTCATCAGGTGCTCACCAACGAGAAATACATTGGCAACAATGTTTATCATCGCACCTCCTTCAAATTAAAACTCAAGCATGTGGCCAATCCGCAGGAAAAGTGGATTCGCGCTGACGGAATATTTGAAGGGATTGTCGAGCCAAGTTTTTTTCATACAGCGCAGGGAATCATTCTGGCTCGCAGCCGGAAGCTCACCAATGATGAAATGCTGGACAAACTGCGTGGCGTATTGAGCAAGCATGGACGCATTTGCGGCATGCTGATTGACGAGGCTGACGACCTTCCTTCCAGCACGGCATTTAGTCACCGTTTCGGCAGCTTGGTATCCGCCTACCGGTTAATCGGCTACGATCCGGGCATTGATTACAGTTTCATTGAAATCAACCGCAAGCTGCGTAAACAACATCCTGAAATCGTCGCGTCGGTGATTCGGCAAATTCAGGGTTTGGGCGCAGTCGCCACCCTTGATGAGCAGACACAATTGCTTCACCTGAATAATGAACTGCGCATTTCCATCGTGATGTGCCGCAATATTATTACACCCGCCGGTTCATCGCGGTGGGTCGTACGATTGGATGAGGGGCTGAAGCCGGACATTACCGTCGCTGTTCGGATGGACGCCAACAATGAAGGCATCCGCGACTACTATTTACTGCCAGCGATCGACATGACATGGGAAAATCTGCGCACCGCAGAAGAGAATGGCGTTTACTTGGATGGCTACCGGTTTGATACGTTGGATTATTTTTTAGGCATGGCCGAGCGCATCAAGATTCAGGAGGCTGCATGAAAGATGAAATTAAAATGATTCCGATTGATCGGAGTCGTATTCTGAATCCAAGACATCGCGACCGGAAAAAATTTGAGATTATTGTCCAGAGCATCAAAAATCTGGGATTAAAGAAGCCGATTCAAGTCAGCCTGCGGTCGGCCCAGGAGGAGGAAGGTGCGGGATACGATTTGGTGTGCGGCCAGGGCCGGATCGAGGCGTTCATTGCGTTGGGGCACAAAGAAATTCCGGCCGTAGTCGTCGAAATTTCAAAAGAGGAACGTTTGCTTCGCAGCTTGATTGAGAACATGGCCCGGCGATACCCAGCACCCCTGGCCCTGATCCGTGAGATTGAGCGGCTTAAAGCAGCAGGTTACAACAATGCTGAAATTGCGAGAAAACTCGATATTGATAATACGATGGTAGCGGGCTTAATCGCCCTCAAGAATGCGGGAGAGGAACGACTGTTGGATGCGGCCACCAGCGGACGGATTCCCCTCGGCGTTGCAATGGACATCGCCAAGACGGATAGCGTGGAAGCGCAACGTGAATTGCTCAAAGCGTTTGAAACCAAACAGCTCAACTATATATCCATCCGGGTAGTGAAGCGCATAATTGACCAGCGACGCTTCGCGGGCAAGCAACGTGACACTAGCAATCGCGCCGGGCGGAAGAAACTTACCAGCGCCGAGAGCCTGGTAAATGCGTATCGGCGAGAGAGCCAGAAGCAAAAACTGATGATACGGAAAGCCAAGATTTGTGACGCCAAACTGGTCTTCATCGTGACAGCATTGGATAAACTTCTCAGTGACGAAAACTTCATGACCCTTCTGCGGGCCGAATCCCTTCCCACCATGCCGAAATATCTGTGGGCCAAACTCGGAGCGAAACACAAGGAGGCTGCATGACTGATGTAAAAATTGGATTTGAAATGCAGAAGATACGGCTCTCACTGGCCGTGATTCTTCCGGTACGGCAGTTGAAGGACCCGCAGAAGAACATCCGGCGCTACCAAAAAATCCGTGCATCTATCAAGGAAGCCGGGCTGGTTGAACCGCTTGTGGTTCACCCGCAGAAGGACACATCTGGCACATATCTGCTTTTGGATGGTCATCTCCGGTATTTTGCGCTGAAAGAACTCGGCGAGACCGAAGTGGACTGTATCATTGCCAACGACGACGAAAGCTTCACCTATAATGCGCGCGTCAGTCGGCTGGCACCCATTCAGGAACACAAAATGATAGTAAAAGCAGTTCGTAATGGGGTGAAGCCGGAACGGATTGCAGCGGCGCTGAACATTCCCGTTGGGAATGTACGTGCGTCAATGAAACTATTGGACGGTATTCACGAGGAGGCCGCTGATTTATTGAAAGACAAGGCCATCAGTCCCAAGGCCATTCATTTGCTTAAACAAGTCACTTGCGTGCGGCAAATCGAAATCGCGGAGTTGATGGTCAGCGCCAACAATTACACGGCTGGCTATGCGGAGGCTTTGGTTTTGGGGACACCGAAAGATCAGTTGGCGCAACCTGAGAAACCGAAGGTCAAAGAGGGCTTGTCAGCCGAAGAAATTGGCAAGATGGAGCAGGAGATGGAATCTCTTGAGCACGATCTCAAAGCTGTTGAGGAATCCTACGGAGAAAACATGCTGAACCTTACCCTGGCTCGCGGCTATATTAAAAAGCTCATCGACAATGCCAAAGTTGTCAGGTTCTTGAATGGGAATTATCCTGACATTTTCTCTGAATTTGAGGCGATTGCAACCGCCGAGACTTTGTGATGTGAATCAACCAGCTTCTACGGGGCGCGTGTCGGCTGCCAGTTGATCAAGCGAGACCTCAAAAGCTTCTTCGATGAAGGCTCGTGTAATTGGTTGAGTTGCTAACGAAGCAACCACGCGTTGTGGTGTGTAGAGACCGCTATTTTTTCGGAAGTGGCCGGGTTTGGGCGCTGTTTTCTGCCAGTCAATAGCCACGAGATACTGCGCTCGCTCTGGGTCGTCGGCGTTCTCGAAAAGCCCAGGTTGAGCAAGTTTGTGTCGTGGAAGCGGTTTCCCTTTGAAACGGAATCGTTTCACAGCTAGGGAGCGTTGCTGCACTATGCCGACACCCAAAAACCCGCATTGACGCTGATAGGCCGCGACAACATCG
The DNA here is from genome assembly GCA_016200005.1 of Verrucomicrobiota bacterium. Classification (NCBI taxonomy): domain Bacteria; kingdom Pseudomonadati; phylum Verrucomicrobiota; species Verrucomicrobiota bacterium. The sequence goes on from JACQFP010000057.1 coordinate 52,361, forward strand.
CCGGGTTGCAGGCGTTCGAGTTGCTCACTCCAGTTCCGACCATGCCCAGCCGCAATAAATCCAAAGCACATACAGTCGTCCCAAGAGCGCTGCGGCCCTTCGCTTACATTGACATAATAAATACTGTTGTGGAAATCGAAACCGGGCAACTTCATGTGCATCGTATGCTGCGGCCGGAAATGGCTGGAATAGTGACCCGCACTTTGGTTGGTCAAATTCCGTCCCAGCTTCCAAATCAGAGTGGTTTCGACAAGCAGCGCCTCGGCAGCCGAAAGCCCCTTGGCGATGACACGGACGATAGGCTCTAGCCCCTCTTTGCGAATTGCTGCGATGCGCTCGGCCTTTTCTGACGGGCCGTTATCTTTCAAATGGCTCTCTTTGCGCCCGCCGCAGCCTTTGCCGTAGTAGAATTCCTCGAAGTTACGAGGATCAACATAGAGATACACGTAGAAATCGGCACGCTCGTTCATGGGTGGTGATGTTAATTGAAAATCGGCTTCCTGGACAAGCTCGCTGCTTATGAGCATCAATAGTGCTGTGTCCAACAGACAGCAGCTATACATTGCCATCGAGCAGCACCTCAACGAAACCGCCGCCAACGGCGAAGTGTATCCACACGCTTGCGACAGGCAGTTTCAGTTTCTTCAGCGCCTCGCGATACAGCGCAAGTTGGCCGCTGTAAGAAACAGCTTCGGTTGGCCACTCGGAGCGCTTGCCGGGGAATGATTTGTGGTCAATGAGAATCCAGCCATTGCTTGTTTCCACCAGCATATCAATGAAGCCCTCGATGCGTTGATCCGATTCATTTGTGGTCGCAATCGGAATTTCCACGAGCACCTGTTTCGGATGAAATTGCTGTTCAAGACTGGCGCGAAACTGGTCCACCGTCTGGAGAACGTCCTCGCCTTTGAGGTGATCGCTCAATTCGTATCCGAGTAGAATACGCTGGATGGTTTCCAGTCTTCGAGCATGGCCGGGATTGACGAACTCGGCAGCGAAAATGGCGTGCAGTGCATCTCCCAAGTCCGCTTCTTCCAGCGCACCGGAGAATGGCAAGCGCGGGCCAATCTCAATGATTCTTCCAATACGACTTCCTAGAAGTTGCGATTGACGCGATGGCGTCAACCGAGCCGACAGTTTTGGCGTCGGTGTCAACGGAGCAGGAAACCAAGCGTAAGTTGAATCCATCTTGGCTGATGCGATTTCAGCGGGAGGCGTCAGTTGCAGGGTTTGCAAGCTGAGTGTCGTCTTGTCAGGCAAGACGAGTTGGTCTCTACCCGGTTGCAACCACTGAGCTTGCAGTCCTTCCAGCCACGGCGCGGGCTGGTCTTTCTCTCGGACAAGCACCAACAAATCGCGTGCTCGGGTCAAACCCACATAGAGCAACCGGAGTTCTTCCTCCACCGCTTTGCGCAAAGCGGCGAGGCCGATGTCGCCAGCTTCCACGTTCGTATGCAGCGGGATTCCGGTTTCTTGCTGGCCGAAGGGCCACGGCCAAAATCGGAGACGACGATTTGCCAGCGGCTGATTGAGGTCGAATGATTTTGTCGGGTCAGCCGGTATTACGGTGACTTCCCACAGGCGAGGCCGAGGCTCGGTATTCAGGTCGGTGCAGATGACGATGGGCCATTCAAGCCCTTTGGCCTGATGGTAGGTGCTTACGAAGATGGCATTGACCTGCGCATCCGTTGCCTTCAAATCCGCTTCCGAATCAGCGAGGAAGTCGCACCAATTTAGAAAGCTGGCGATGGTGGCCGGAGTATGATTCTTCGCCGCTGCCTGCTCGTATTTCACCGCGATGGCGCGTAGCGATTCCAGATTGGCACGGCGTTGGGATGCTCGTGTTACGGTAGAACCCCAAGCGGACACGGTCGCGAATACACCACCATCATGCAGGGCGACATCCAGCGCCTCGCTGGGTGAGAGCACATTCAACCGGGCGCGGGCCTGCTCCAAGGCCACAATCGCGGGATGAACAAAATCTCCTTCAAGTCCCCAGCGGTCACTCCTGATTCGCTCAGTCTCCTGTCGCGCCTTTGCGACATATTTCAGGCGGCTCTCGAGCCATTCCTCCGGTTGCTGGGCCGCTTCCAACGCAACGATTTCTGCCGATGCGAGCGAGTCGGTTGGGTCTGCCAGCCGTCGAAGACAAGCCAAAGCGAGCCTGGCTTCAGGCGTGGCCAGCAAACCACTTTGAGACAACGTGACCGTATATCCGCGTTGCGTCAGCTTCGCGGCGATTGTTGCAGCGGCCAGATTGGTGCGGCACAACACCGCCATGTCGCGTGGCTCTATCGGGCGGAGGCGTTCACGATTCAGTCGGTCTTGAACAACTAATTTGTCTCCGCGACTGAGCAATTGAACGATCCCGTCGGCAAGTGTGATAGCGCGCTGGTCGTTGGTGAGTTTTTTCAGCGCACCATTACCCTTATTGAATTGACTCCCAACCTTCCTGACTTGTTCAACGACTGCCTTGATTAAGTCGGGGTCACTGTTGCGAAACCCGTAGATGGCCTGCTTTACGTCACCCACCCAGACAGTCTCGCGGGCGAGCGTGGCCAATTGCATGAATAAGGCGAGTTGGAGGGGGCTGGTATCCTGGAACTCATCCACAACGAGCAGATCCAATTCGTGGCTGAGAGTATCGCGCACCTGTGCTTGGTCGCGCAGTAATTGAAACGCCCGTTGCTCAAGGTCGGAGAAATCCAGCAGGCCACGCTCTTCTTTGAGGCGTTGGAACTCTGTCAAAGAAAGCTGCGCCACGGAAAATAGCAGCATTGTGTAATCCCGGATGTGCTCGTGAAGCTGCGGGTGAGTCTCGACGCGATTTGCCAACGCCGTAACCGCAGCGGCATCAGCCTGACTTTTCTTGCCTGGCTGCTTTTTGCTTAGCTTGATCCAATCACTCCACGGCAACCGATGCGCTTCGAGCGCCCTCAAAGCATCTTGGAGCAGTTCCAAATAGTCCGCGGCGACCCCGGTTTCGTCTCCATTCTTGGAGATGCGATCCATAGCCGATGTGATGGCCGCAGCCAACTGGTCGTCAAGGTTGTCAGTCGTAGGAGCAGGCAGAAACGCCAGCAGTTCGTCAATACTTTGCCGCCCCATGTCTGCCAACGAAACTGGTGGGAAGTCGTTGGCGCGTGCTGCGTCAAGCAACGCTCGCACTTGTCGCTTCCAAAAGTATTCAAAGGTTCGGGAGTCCTTCTGTCCGAGAATATCAGCAAGGCGTTGTAGCCGATTAAGTGTGCCGAAGTCCACTGCGGTCTCAATGGCTTGAATCAGCAGCGAGGCGGCATCATCTTCTGCGAGGATTTCAATGCGGGGCGAAATGCCGGCCTCAAATGCAAAGCGTTCCAGCAATTGACCGCAAACGCCGTGAACTGTCCCCATCAGGCTCTCGTGCAATCGCTCCGCTAATGGAGGGTGCCCGGAGTTGTAGAGACGCCGTCGCACGCGCTCGCGCAGTTCCTGCGCCGCTTTGACCGTGTAGGTGGTTGCGATCAACCCGCCCGGGCGGCACAATCCTTTCGAGAGCCGGTCCTCAATAACCTCCGTGATACGGTGGGTTTTGCCGCTGCCGGCGCTGGCGCTGATGAACGTGATATTCGTTTTCACGCGTCCGCCCTCCAGCCGGTCAAGGCATCAAAGTCGTTATACCTGGCATGGTCTTCGTTGGAAGCCCAATGGGGGAGCGGCGGAGTTGAATCAGGAGCTTCATCAGGACTTTCAGACGCATCTAGGCCAACCGTTGTGAGTTCAATCCAACCCTCATCGAGTTGTTGCCGCCGCCACCGCCAGACATGCTCGAAATCAGTCCAGCACTGGTGAAGCTCGCCTGGTGGGAACTTGGATGTGACAACTTTCGCCTCCGGGCAAAATGTTTTCGCAGTCGCGATAAGCCGTCGCCGCCGAAGCAGGAAGAACGCGCTTGCGGGCCAATCCTTCTGCCCCTGACCGCGCAAAACATGACCATAAATTGCCAGTTGCAACGGGCGGTTTTCTTGAAGTTCCTTTTCCCGAACTTTCCTTCCGCCAAATTTCAAATCCACCACCGCAATACCGTCCTGCTGGTTTCGCACCAGCAAATCAATGATGCCGCTTATCTGCCCTCCGGCAAATGAGACCGGTTGCAGCGTTTCATTCGCGCGGGCTTCCACCACTTTTGCCTGGCGCAACTGAAATAAGAGTTGCCACATAGCCTGCCTTCCCAATTCCAGCAGCCCCAGAGCGTCGGCACGCTTTCCCGGAAGCAGCAGGTTTGCGCCTTCTTGTTCGAGCAGTGGCGGCCATACTCCTTCCAGCCACGAATCTAATTCTGACTGCGAGCATGTTTGCCAGTTGATTGAATTTCCCGCGACCAGTAAGAGATCGAGCATACGATGAAGCAGCGTGCCTTCCTGCCGGTAATCGGCTTGCAGGCGCAAACTGGCAACTGGTCCAGCTTTCAACCCGGCCTTGTATTGCAGCACCCACGCGCTTGGGTCGTAAATAAATTTCTCGGCACTCGAATATGACTCCACCTCCCGAGGTTGAAGATGCTCGGAAGTGTTCGTTTTCCACCAGCGACTCAACGCCGGCAGCGGACGATGGTTCACCTGCACAAAATGCCACGGCGCGGCGGCCTTGCCGGTAGAAATCAAGTGATCCAAATCAACGACCGGTAACGGCTTGCTCTCCTTATCAAGAAGTGAAACCAATCGAGTTAATAGAGGATGGTGGGCGACTGGTTCTCCGGCACGTTCGCGAGGATAAACCAGAATCAGTTGCTTCTTAGCTGACAAGATTGGGCGAAGCCATCGCTCAGTTTCCATGACAGCCAAGGTTTCTGGCGTGGGAAACTCGACGCCGTGTGCTCGCAGTTGCTCCAGTTCTTGAGTTGTCCACGGCAATCTGGCCGGTGGAAGCGGCTCGCTGAAATTCCACCACACCACATTGTCCACCGGCTCATTGACAGCACTTGGATGCGCCACACGGTGAATGTGGCCGAGTTCTTCCATTGCAGACCCGCCCGGCCAGCCCGTTCCGCTGACTTGATGCAATAAGCGCTCCAACTGACTTCGAGCGATGGTGGGTTGTGATTGGAGCAGTTCAGCCATTTCGGAACTGAGTGAGGCGAGCGCTCGAAATTGATGCACCTCGATTATCGAAACGCCGTCAGCAACCGACTGGAGCGCGGCCAAACGGGCCACTCGCACACAGCATTCCGAAAGTTTTGGGCCACTTGCTCCTGCCTTGGCATCAAACTCGGCGACGAGCAGCCAGTCTTTCAAGTCCTGGTCGATTCGCTCCGTAGCGGCCTGCTTCTCAACCGCACTGAGTGTGCCAAAATTTTCGATACTCTCCTTGGTGGCCGCAATTGCCGCCTTCCACTGCGGCCCTCCGACACCAGGACAATCCGCAATGACGTTCGCCAGTTTGAATCGCAGCACGCCAGCGACCGGACAGGCAGGATGTGCGAGAAATTCGAGCAGGGCGCGGGGATTAACAGGTTTCCAATAAAGTCGCAATGCAAGCAACAGCACCTGCGGGATTGGGCGCGCGGTCGAACCGGGCTGGAATCCCACCGTCGGTTCATCCAGCGACGAAAGCGCTTGCTCCAAAGGCGAGGCGCTTTCTGCTGCAACAATCGTGACCTCCACGTTTGACACTTGCCGAAGATGCTGAAGCAATTGTGCTGTGCCGTATGCAAGCGTGATTTCGGAGAACGCAGTGACGCACAAAATTGACCGGTCTCCGTTCAATTTGAGTCGTTGCGTGGGATTATCTTTCCGTAACAACGACTGGATGCGACCAAGGTCAGTGGTTTCACCAGTGAGATTAGCCTCTGGATTAAAAGCAGCCGGTTCGTAACGCGCTCCAAGCTTTGCACAAATCAGCCGCCAGAGTTTCGGCAGGTGACTCGGCGAGTTGCGCACAGCTAACCAATCGAGATTGGGAGAGCGGGAGTTGAGTTCAAGCAGAACGGAACGAAGCCGGTCTGACGTGCCGGGCGAAAGGCGTTTCCCAGTCCGTGCTTCCACGGCAACTATGTCTTGAATCCTTATCGTGTCGTCGGCTGATGCCAATCCATCCCATCCAACTTCGATCAAGTCATCCCGCCATTTCAGCAAGGTTTCTGCGACGGCGTAGGAGTCTCGCCTGAAAGATTCGCTGAAAAACATCGGGCGCTCGGTCACAAGTTCTTCAAGAATTTGCCGAAATTGAAATACTCGAAGCGCAGAGCTGGTTGCCTTTGCCTTTAGTCCCAACCGTGTTTCAAGAAACTGGAGGAGACCCAACGGTCCGTACATGGGCATAGCCAATGTCTGCTTCGGGAGAAGCGAGGCATACCCATCAAGGCACAGGCCAAAGCCAACTTTCATCGTCTCCTTTGTGTAGTTGGATCGGATGAGTTCGATTGTTCTTTTGCAGGCATGTCGAAATGCTAACAAAACCGCTGAACTCGGCAACGCTTTGCGGATACGAAGTGCTTCAACGGGGCCGCGCCCGCGCGGGCGCGGAGTGTTGTCCAGCCGTTGTCCACGGAGAGGACGCAATTCTCGCTTCAACGGGGCCGCGCCCGCGCGGGCGCGGAGTGCGATGGGACTGTAGATATTTGGGCAAAAGTAGATGAGCTTCAACGGGGCCGCGCCCGCGCGGGCGCGGAGTGCCGACTTGCTGCTCAAACCGCAATCCATCGAAAGCCTGCTTCAACGGGGCCGCGCCCGCGCGGGCGCGGAGTGTTCCAAGTCCGTTTATTCCCGGCGCTCCTGACGATTGGCTTCAACGGGGCCGCGCCCGCGCGGGCGCGGAGTGCTT